>JAGFXI010000013.1 GCA_017861095.1 Deltaproteobacteria bacterium
CATTCCTCAAGACTTGTCCGCCTTCGGCGGATTCCCGCGTCTTGTCCCGCCCGGGCGGGGGAGCTTCTTGCTGTGCCGTCTACTTTGGCGACTTCTTATGAAGGCGTCAAGGTCGCGATGGGACTTTCTCCGGAGAGTATGAGCATATACAATGAATCGTGTTTATGCTCTCGCAACGCTCAAACAGGGAGCGCCGGTTTGACCTCTTTCGACCTCAACGCTGTCCTGGAAAAGGCTACTGTTCCCGAGCATTCCGTACCATTCATGCAGGCCATGTCGGGGGGCGAGCCCTTTCTGGCGGGATCCTATCTGTTCATCGCCGCCCACGACTGGCTCCTGGCTGTGGGGTATCCCCTGTCAGGGGATTACAGCCCGGAGGAGTTCGACCAGGCCTTGGCGGAGGCCTTGCGCCGAACGGGCGCCAGGGATTGCTGGGCGATTTGCCCCTCCCTGCCTGCCCGGTTGAGGGTTCACTGCCAGAACCGGGATTGCTACTATCTCCTCCCTGCCAACGCTGCTCCACCGCGCCGCCTGGAGCGCCTAGCGGCGCGAGCGGCGGCCTCACTGAGGGTCGAGGAGGGCAATACCTTTACCGCCGCCCACCGCCGCCTTTGGGCCGAGTTCACGGGCCGGGTAGCGCTCCCCCCCAACGTCCGCGAGCTTTTCGCCCGGACCGAGGAGGTGCTCCCTAGGGCACCAGGCCTCTGCCTGCTAAACGCGTGGGACGGGGAGGGTCATCTCGCCGCCTGCCTGGTGCTGGACGCAGCGCCGCGCCGCTTCGTAACCTATCTTATCGGCGGCCATTCCCGCGTTCACTACACCGCCCACGCCTCCGATCTCCTTTTCCTGGAGATGATCAGAGCGGCCGGGCGCCGGGGAAAGGATTTTCTCCACCTCGGTCTCGGCGTCAACGAGGGGATTCGCCGCTTCAAGACCAAGTGGGGGGGAAAACCCGCCCTTCCTTACGAGATGGCTGCCTGGCAGGAGAGGAAGGGCGGCCGCGCCCGGGTGAACGGGCTCGTAGGAATGCTCGTCTCCATTCCGGGAGAATCCACCGTCAAGCGAGAGCACCTCGCCATCCGGACCGCGCAGAAACGCTTCGCCATGCTCTGGGAGGTGGAAAAGAATGGGCGCTGCTCCTGGATCGGCGGCACGGCCCACTTCTTCTGCTACAGCTTCGAATCTTCCCTCCGCGGCCTCCTGGAGCGTGTAGACACTGTTCTCTTCGAGGGTCCCCTGGATCAGGCGAGCCTGGATCAGGTCGCCCGGATCGGAGGGAGCCCCGACCCGGTCGCCCCGCGTCTCATCGATGCCATGACCGAGGAGGAGGTCCGCCAGTTGGAAAGGGTCGTGTGTGGGCCAAGAGGGCTCTGGGCGAGATTCCTGGGGCTCCAGGCGCCCGACCCGCCGGACGTCCGCTTCTTCCTCTCCGAAACGCGGCCTTGGATGGCCTTTTTCTCCCTATGGACGAGTTATCTGGCACGCCACGGCTGGACCCAGTCCGTGGATCTGGAGGCATGGCATCTCGCCCGGGGGATGGGGAAGGCGGTTTGGGCCATGGAGACCATCTCCGAGCAGATGGAGACGCTGGAGAGCATTCCCATACCAAGAATCGTGAATTTCTTCCGCCGATGTGGCGAGTGGAACCGCTACATCAAGCGCAACGTTCGGGCCTACCTCAAGGGCGACCTTGAGGGAATGATGGGAACCAGCAGCGAGTTCCCCACGCGCACCGAAATGGTCATCAGCCGGCGGGACTCTCTTTTCCACGAGCGCATGGAACCGTTTCTGGCGCAGGGGCGCTCCGCCGTATTCGTGGGCTCGGCCCATATGCTCAACCTGCGCGACCTCCTCGCCGGCGCAGGGTTTCGCCTGAGGAGATGCAGATGATTGGGCCCGATCGTTTGGCCAGGGTCACCGCCGAGGCCGTGGTGCCCGAGCAGGTGGTGGCCTACGTCTCGGCCGTTACAGGCTCGAGGCCCCGGATGGTGGGGCCGTGCATCGGCTATGACTCCGGCGGCGAGCTTGTCCTCGTTGGCTATCCTTTGCACGATCCCCTGGACGAGAGTGCCATGACCGAGGCGGTGACCCTGGCGCTGGAAATCCCCGGGCTACGGCGGATCACAGTGATCGGGCCGGTGCGGCCAAAACCGGCTCCGGCCGGGAGCCGGGTGGAGGAGGACTACTACTACGCCATCCCGGTGCCACCGCCAAGGCCGGCACAAAAACTGCGGAACATGCTTCGTCGGGCAAGCCGCGAGCTCACCCTCGAACAGGGGCGTCGGTGCGGCGAGGATCACATGGGCTTGGTCCAGCTTTACCTCGACGCGCGACCTCTCGCGTCCGGCACTCGCCGCATCTTCGGGCAGCTGCAGAGTTACCTCGCCGCCTCCCCCGGGAGCCTCGTCCTCTCCGCCCGCCTGGCGGACGGACGTCTGGCCGCCTTTGTCGTGGGCGAGTTCTCCTCACTTCACACCGCCTTCTTCATGTTCTCTTTCCGAGACCTCCGGTCGGCCCCGCCCGGAAGCACCGACCTGCTTCTCTCCGGGCTTCTGGACGAGGCGGCTCACCGTGGGCACAGACGCATGAACTTGGGGCTGGGAATCAACGAGGGAATCCGTTTTTTCAAAGGCAAGTGGGGCCCCGTGAGCTTCCTCCCCTACGTCCAGGTAACCTGGGAGCCCCGGCCGCCGGGTCTGTTCAGCCACCTGCGCGGTCTCTTCGGGCGGTGACTGGAATGAGTTTGCCTTGAGGAACCGGTCGAGCACTCCATCCGACACCAAGATGCGCGGCTTGCCGGGCCTCATGCATTGCCTCGCCGTGGACGCCGCCGTTGTCAGCACCTTGGACCACATTCCCGACCCTGAGCTGGGGCCCGAGGGGTTCGCGCCCCACGACTCCGAGAAGCTCACGCGGGCCGCATGCCTCCTTATCAATGCCGCGATCACGCCTCGGCGTGACGCTCTTGCAGAGCAGATCTCCCCTGCCACAAACCGCCCAATCGCGGCTAAGAGCTTTTCACGGCAAACTTGTCCTTCTCGTAATTTTGTGAGAATCTTCGCCCTGATCCGGATGCCGAAAAGGAGAAGACGAGATGCCACGAAAGGTCATGGTCGTTATCGGGAGCCCACGGAAGCGAGGAAACAGTTCAGTCCTGGCAAAGCGGGTTGCCGCCGGTGCCAAGGCAGGCGGGGCGAAGGTGGAGACATTTTCCCTCCACGAGATGAATATCAAGCCCTGCACGGCCTGTGATGCCTGCCGGAAAAACCCAAAGATCGACTGCGTCATTCAGGATGACATGCGAATCCTCTACCCAAAGCTGAAGAGCGCCGACGCCATCGTCATCGCCAGCCCGGTGTACTGGTTTACCGTCTCGGCCCAGACAAAACTCTTCATGGACCGATGGTATGGCCTAGGGGGTGACGAGGGATATGCGCTGGCCGGAAAACGGTTCGGAATCGTTCTCGCCTACGCCGGCGAGGATCCCTTCGTTTCCGGCGCGGTCAACGCCTTGCGCATGTTTCAAGATGCTCTCCGTTTCATCGACGCTAAGATCGTGGGCATGGTCTACGGGAGCGCCTGGAAGGCGGGAGAGGTCCGGAAGAACAAGGCCTTGATGGCGGAGGCCTATGAGCTGGGGAAAAAGATCGCTTTGGAATAGCGAGAGTGACAGGGAGTGAAGCTTCTACACTTTATCGCTGCGAGAATTGCTCAGCGGCTGCTTGGGACCTTGGTCTCGGCGAGGCGGGATCCAGTCAACCGCAGAGCTTCCGGACCACGCGGGTAACATCGGCTAAGGGACCGCTGAAGTCGGGCTCGGGGATGCTCAACGGCGCCCTCTCTTCGTCAACCGTAAGCCTCAGTGAGGAGTAATCGATTTCGCCGACTTCGGTCGTTAGATACGTCTTCATCCCGGTTGCTCCGGCGACCATATCATTGATCGGATCGTTTCCCACCATGAGGCACTCTTCGGGGGCTGCATCGATTTTTTCACAGATTTGCAGATAATACTCAAGCCGTGGCTTAACAAAAGACATGTTTTCAATGTGGGTCACCAGATCGAACCTGAACCTGTCGATGCCGGCCCAGGCCATGCGCTTCTGCTGCACCGTGAGCGGAAAGATGGGGTTCGAGGCGACCACCAGTTTGAGGCCTCTCTGATGCAGCCAGCTGATACCGTCGTGAAGGCCGGAGGGAGCCTTCACCTCAACCTCGATCCTGTCGTATTCGTCCTCGTAGAATTTCATGAAGCGCCGCCAGATCTCAGTAATCGGCTGCTCGCATCCTTCAGTGAAAACATCGAGGAAGAACCGCAGGTTGCTCACCTCGCCACTGCTCCGGCAAAGAGCCATCGTCGCCCGGAGGACGCGATTCCGGAATTCTTCCGGCGGGAAGATGTCCGAAAAGCTACGGCAAATGCGGGCGAAATAGCGTTCATAGAACGCCGGCTCGTCAAAGAGAACCAGGGTGTTATCCAGGTCGAACAGGACCGCCTTCAGCATATCTCATCCGTAGCGTGTCCGTCCCTTCCCGCCGTAGCCATGGGCAGGCCTCTCTCCGTGCGTTACCAATGCTGCGGCCCCCCCAAGGCGTGACTGTGTGGACTTTTCCTAGAGGGTTTCGGGATCAGTTGCTTCGGCCCGAGCCCCTCTTCCCTCTCGTGTCAAGACAGGCTAATCCGCTAGGAGGACCAGAGCGAGGGTCACGGATGTCGCGCCTTTCTCAGGGTAGATCTGGGTCGTGAGGGTTCGATGACCGGGCGCGAAAACCTTCACGTGAACGTGGGGTGGCCGACCGAAGTAGGCCGGGGGAAAATCGGTTTCGAACCGGAAGCCTCCGTCTTCTGCCGTTACCAGCGCCCCCCGATGCTCGTCATCGTAGTTTCCCTGGGCGTTTGCCAGCCACCACTCGACTCGTGCCCCGGGTATGGGCGTGCATGAACTGGCGGACCTCACCGTGCCGTTTATGGCGAGTCCCCGGCCGGTGTTTTCGCGAATCGGTGCACCTGCCTTATAGAACGGCCCCTCCGCGTCAGAGGCGGTAGGCGAGCACTTCGTCTGCGCCATGGACGCGGCTGGGCTAAAGAACAACAAAGAGGTTACCAAGGTAATACATATCAGGTGGTTCATGGTATCCCCTCGAAAAAACTCACTCCCCGAGTGCATAGCCTTGGAAATCCCTGCGGGGAAGGAACCCGCCGCCATCCCCTCGAAAGAACCGTCCCCGCCCGTCACGACGCAGCAACCGATCTGTGCCATGTAGTGATGGTCGTACATTACCTAAATAATCTAACCAATGTCCAGCTGGAGTGGGAGTATCTACATGGGAGAAGGGCCGAGGCCAACGCTCCGTGTCCCCGTCTCTCGAAGATGAATGGGCGCCGGGTGAATGAGCTATCAGTTCCCGCTATGCTTGTGGACTATCTTGAACTAAGATGCAGGGTGAATCGAGCGGGTGGATCAGCTCATGGTGGCTCCCCTGGAGAGCGTAGCCCTTCAGGCAAACTCCATTTCAGGGTCCCCATGTCCCCAGCGCTAGTCCCGGGGTTCCCGGTCATTCAGATATTACAAGGAACGACCTCGAGATGGAGCTGGAACCCAAGACCTCGTATTCAGGGGGTACTCACATGAACAGATGGCTCCTTGCGGTTATGATGCTTGCCGCCCTTCTGCCAACAACGCTGCCGAGCGCTGCGGCCAATCCTGGTTGCACCGAGCCCCTCCCGGAGCTTTTCGAGCGAGTCTCGCCCGCCGTTGTCTCCATTTCCGCGGTGGCGGTCGACCCCTTTGAGGTCAACAATCGGGTGAGCCTTGTCATGGGCTCGGGGTTCATCATCAGCGCCGACGGTCTCGTCATCACAAACTCTCACGTGGTTTTCGGTCGTCAGGCGATCACCGTGACCCTGGACGACGGCCGCAAAGTCGAGGCGAAGCTCCTGGGGGCGGATCCGATCATCGACCTTGCTGTCCTTCGCATTCCCGTTTCTCGCGAAGGCAACCCCAGGGCACTGTTGGGAGACTCTGATTCGATCCGCATCGGTGAGGAAGTTCTTGCGATCGGCAACCCCCTTGGCCTCGAACAGACCCTGACCCGAGGCGTAGTCTCAGGGCTCAACCGTTTCCTGCCCGACTCCCCCCTGACCCTGACGCCTCCTCTCATTCAGACCGACGCTCCCATCAATCCGGGCAACTCCGGCGGACCGCTCTTCAATCGGTGCGGAGAGGTGATTGGAATAACCACATCGATGGTGGCCGACGCTCAGAATATCGGGTTTGCTTTGCCCATCGATATCGCCAAGCAGGTATTACCGGGCCTCGTGGAGCAGGGACGAGTCATCCGTCCGTGGTTGGGTGTGAATGGTAGGCTTATAAGCAAGGAATTCTTGGCGATTATAAACGCGCCGGTGGTCGACGGCTTCCTGGTAGAAAAGGTCGATGCCGGAAGCCCGGCTGAGCAGGCGGGTATACGCGACGGGGTGTTGCCGATTACGATTGCTGGAGAGAACTTCGTGCTCGGTGGCGACATCATTACTGAAATCAACGGGCAGTCTCTCAACGATTCAACAAGATTTGCCAGGCTGGTCAACTCCCTCAAGGTGGGTGATACAGTTCAGTTGACCCTCTATCGTGAAGGAGAGAAACGGAAGGTCGAGTTCAGGCTACTGGAGCGGCCCGTTCTTCCGGCGGATTTGCGAGCCAGCTCCGCCGGCACCCTGTTACCGATGGGGCACAGCCCCGGTAGCCTCCCCCTGAATCAACGACGGATAACCACTCCCTCGCGATAACGGGAGGAATGCTACATAAGGCATCCGTGGGTGCGAAGGTTTCCCGTACCCCGTGGCCGATATTTTTCTTGATTCCCGGGAGAGCCAAGAAATCGGTCCGGTAGCCCCGGGCATCCTCCGTTCTCCCTCACACTTCCGTCTTGCCCAGCCTCTCGTCGCGAGAACCGCGTCAAGCCGGCTCGAGCAGCCTCTTCACATCGCGAATTTTCTCCCTGGCCGCAATATACCCTTCGTCGATCGTGCGCTCATGAAAATCGATCAAACTCGCTTGAGTGGCAGCTCGTGAAGCGCCTACCGCACCACCTGCACCGAGCAGGAAGCGTGGGCCACAACCCTGCTGGCCACACTGCCCACCAGGAACCGGGCAAGCCCAGTCATGCCGCGATGGCCCATTACAATGAGGTCGGTCTTGGATTCCTCGGCGTACCTCACGATATTGTCTGCCGGTGAAGCGCCGACCTCCACCACGGTTTGACAGGTGAGGCCGGCCTGTTCCACGAGTTGTCTGCCCCTATTGACCGCTTTTTTCGCCTCGTCCTTGAGCTTGCTGGCATAAGAGATCGGGACCTCCTCCGCCACCCCTTCGAACTGAGCAGCCACGGACATAATGGTTAGCTGAGCTCCGAGCTGCTTGGCCATTTCAATAGCCTTTTCAAGGGCCTTGAAGGCAAATTCGGAAGAATCAACGGGCACGAGTATCTTCATGGTCGATCCACCTCCTCTCTTCACCGGGGACTGCAGGGTGGTCTTTCCCCTCGTTGGAGATCGAGGCAGCCGAAGGGCCGTTTGAACGGTCTCTCAGCCCAATGACGAATGGGCCCCGCATCGGACACACTTCGACAGTCTCAGCACCCGGCGTTTATGGTAGTAAAAGGGCTCATACGCAGACTCCCCATCACGGAGTCACGGTTAAGAGCAACAGATTGCAGCCCAACAGTCCAGGATCAGCGGCACGTCTCAACCACGGAGACAGGAGATACTTAAATGCTCATAAAAGAATTTTAGCTCGCCACCGCCCCTCTACTCAAGAAAAATATGGCGAGGCGTTTCGACTTCCCGCTTGCCGTCAGGAAACCCTCCTTAACCGGCATTATGGAGGAGATGCCAAGGGGGTGTGTGTGAAGCCGGCGAGGGCTATGAATTCGCCGAGATGAAAGGGGCTACACGGGTGCCACATTGCGATGTCGATGTAGCGCTGCGCGCCTCACTCCTCGCCCCCGATTCTCCCCCGGTCGGAAATCCTCGCCGCGAGTGCCTCCCGCTAACCGGCGAGAGGTACTTTTTCGCATTGCTTGGCCGCGGGTTCTCCGGCAGAATGAGGAAGATTTTGCATTCAACGGTGCAAGCCGCTATCCACGACGAGTATCGTCGCGAGAACTATCGCGATCTTGAAGGGACAAAAGCTTCATCGGAGAGTGGCAGGTGGCCATTCGAGTTCTCATACGGTGCGAGACCATTCCCGGAAACGAGTCATTGCTCTATGAACTTCTCATGAAAAATCGCACCAGACTCCTCGGCACGAAAGGCTACATCTCGGGCGAGACCTTGCATGCCCTGGATGATCCCACCAGTTTCCTCATCATCAGCACTGGGACTCCTTCGAACACCGGAATGCCTGGGTTAACTCCAAGAAGCGCAGAAAGACGCAGACCAAGATCGACAATCTCCTGAGAGCGCCCTCCGGTCACCACGCATACCTCTGTGCCTAGCACCCCATGTTGCTCAACAATCACCCTCGTGCGGGCGAATCGAGCGACCTGTGCAGCAAGACGCATCACGAAGTGGTGATAACCAAACATCAGTGATTTCACTACAGGGTTTCCATTGCCTTGTAGGAGCTGTCTATCCGATCGCGCAGTAATAAGATTAACTTCTCTAATATTTTTGTCTTTATCTCCAGGTTTTTCGCAATGTAGTCTCTTAGCTTCGAACATTCTACGGAAACGAGGGTGGTAGTCGTGTAACATATGGCAGTACACATGTGCCGATGTTGCTCACCAAGCAGTGCGAACCAGCCACCCATGAGTCTTCTAGAGGGTGTTGCTCGAAACGTAAATACGGGTATCTTTGCCTTACGCTGATCTCCGATGTCGATAGTTCGTTCGAGAGTGACCTCTCCCTCCGCGAGAACGTATAATTTTTTGCCGACGCCACCTTGTGAATAGATACTATCACCGACATTGAATTTCTCGATGTTACATAGCTTGGCAATTGACCTAATTTCCTTGTCGGAGAGCTCGCTGAATACCTCGCATTTCCGGAGGAGCTTCGATATCTTTTCTATATCCATTACAGTACATCCTTCGTCAAGAGAATAAGTTATCGGTACTTCAGCCCATGCCGGACTGCGCGCCACTCGCTAAGCCCTTGGAGGACTGGACTTACAAATGACAGCCGCGATTCTCCGCGACATGAAGGAGTGAAAACACAAGTGAACCGCCGAGAAAAGGCATATAACGCCTTAAGACAATGCGCACGTGCCCGAATCGTATCGCTGTATCTTCAAACGGATTAACGATATCCGAGCAATCCCGACACATTCGAGTCAATGCCACGCTATGAGAAGACTGCGAGAATGCGAAATCTATCGCTGCCTTTCACCTTAACTTATTGATACTTGATTCATCAGTTACAAGATATACTATATCGATGTCGGCTGGTCAAGGAAATTGTTGCCTTCCACGGTGATATATATTAAACTGACTGCTGTGCATGTCAGGTCTGGCGGCCTGACTGAGTAATCACCAGGGGAGTCAGTCAGCATGCCCTATGGAAAGAGACGTTCTCTGATGGACTCCTGCGGTCAGCGGGGGACTTGCAGCGGAATTCTGCGAGTGGACAGAGATTTTCCTTAACGGATGCCAGTATTTCCGTTGACCGTGGGAATTAACCGTAACGATTACGTATAGAGGAAACAGGGCTTCCGTAACCTTTGTTTTTGCTAGCGGACAGGAAGTGGAGCGCGTTTTTCATCCGTGTTTTCTTCTATGTGAGAATTGAAAGATAAGCGAATTTTCTGCACGTCATTATGTAACTTTCAAGGAATGTTTCTTGGTAATGGCATATTATAATTCGGTTTGTATTCATTTAATTTGGCGGAACCTGGCGGTTGTTCAGCTAAATTTCACTGAGGAATGGTCGAAATCCTAGTGGAGAATTCAGCTTCCGAATTGAGCTCTGTAGAAAGGGCAATGGTCCAAGACATCGCGGCCATGCTGCCTGCATTTGAACGGCACAGGGGCAACCTCATTCCTATTCTTCAGGCGATTCAGGAAAGGCATTCGTACCTGTCCGGCGCGGCCATGAAGATGGTCGCAAAGCACCTAGGCATTGGTCCCGGGGAGGTGTACGGGGTGGCCACCTTCTACAACCAGTTTCGCTTCCAACCTCCCGGCAGGCACCGGATCAAGGTCTGCCTGGGTACCGCCTGCCATGTGGCAGGGGGGGAAATTATCCTGGAAAACTTCGAACGCAAGTTGGGCATAAAGGACGGAGAAACCACAGCCGACCGCGAATACAGCGTAGAACGAGTCGTCTGCGTAGGATGCTGTGCCCTGGCGCCCGTGGCCTTGCTTGATGACGATGTTCTGGGACGCATGCTGCCGAGCAAGGTCGAGGGTTTATTTGTTCAGTTCGAGATTGAACGCCAGCGGCAGGAGCGGGAAAAAGTGGCGAGGGAATCCGGTGAACAAGCAAGAGATTGACGCACGCTTTGTATCCATCCGCCGGGAGGCAGAACGACGCGCTGAGCACAGAAAGCGTGAGGCTATTCCCACCATCTACATCGTCATGTCGACCTGTGGACTCGCCTCCGGCGCGGCGGAAACAAAGCACGCCTTTGAAGAAGCGCTCTCCCATAAGGGGATTCAGGCGCGGATCGTCCCGGTTGGGTGTCTCGGCCATTGCTATGCAGAGCCCCTGGTCGTGATCGACCACCCTGCCTCGGGATTTCCGCCGATATGCTACCATCAAGTCTCCGCGGGAAGGGCGCGAGTCCTGGTCGGATCTTACCTGGAAGAAGGAGATCCGGTTCTCGAATACGTCCTGGGAGCCATGGAACGAAGCGATCTGATCCCGTCGGTGATGGACTTCCCGCGTTTCAGTCTGGAACAAAGATTGGTGATGGAACACTGCGGTCACATCGATCCCGATGACATCTATCAATACATCGCCCTCGGTGGCTATTCCGCCTTGGCTCGGGTGCTGGCATCAGAGCCGGCTGAGATCATACACCTGATCGAGACCTCGGGGCTCCGCGGCAGAGGCGGTGCCGGTTTTCCTACCGGGCGCAAGTGGAGCCTTGCAAGGGCTTCCGAGACGGGCGGGAACATTGCCATCTGTAACGCCGACGAAGGAGACCCCGGGGCGTACGTGGACCGCACAATTCTCGAGAGCAACCCCCACCAGTTGCTGGAGGGTCTTGCCATCTGTGCGTACGCTGTGGGAGCGACCCAGGCCATTGTCTATGTCAGGGCGGAGTACCCCCTCGCCGTACAGACCGTCAAACGAGCAATCCGAAGCGCCAAAGAGCTTTCACTTCTCGGCCCCGGTATCCTGGGCACGCCATTTGATCTCGAGGTGTCAGTGTTCGAGGGCTCCGGGGCTTTCGTTTGCGGCGAAGAGACCGCCCTTATCCGCTCGATCGAAGGAAGGCGTGGAATGCCACAGCACCGACCGCCTTATCCTGTGGAAAAGGGCTTGTGGGGTCGACCGACCGTGGTGAACAACGTCAAGACCCTGTCGTCTTTGCCCTCTATTGTCCAGAAGGGTGGATCGTGGTTTCGAGCCATCGGCACCGCGAGCAGTCCCGGTACCGCGGTTTTT
Organism: Deltaproteobacteria bacterium; assembly: GCA_017861095.1. Lineage (GTDB taxonomy): Bacteria > Desulfobacterota > Syntrophobacteria > BM002 > BM002 > JAGFXI01. The sequence goes on from JAGFXI010000013.1 coordinate 11,609, forward strand.
TCGGTGGTCGGAAACGTCAGGCACCCCGGACTTGTAGAAATTGCCATGGGAACAAGTCTCCGGACGCTCATTTTCGACGTATGCGGCGGAATCCCCAACAAGAAGTCCTTTAAGGCGGTGCAGATCGGAGGCCCCTCCGGCGGCTGTCTCCCAGAAAGCTTCCTCGACACGCCAATCGACTTTGATTCCCTGAGACAGGCGGGAGCGATGATGGGCTCGGGCGGCATGGTGGTAATGGACGAAGATTCCTGCATGGTGGACGTAGCCCGCTATTTCCTCGACTTTACCCAAAAGGAATCCTGCGGCAAGTGCACCTTCTGCCGAATCGGCACCCGCCACCTCCTCAATATCCTGGACCGCATCACCAAGGGAGACGGCCGAAAGGAGGATGTGGAGCTTCTCGCGACCCTCAGTGAGGACATCAAGAACGGGTCGCTTTGCGGGCTCGGGAAAACTGCACCCAACCCCGTGCTCACTTCGCTCCGGTTTTTTCTGGATGAGTACGAGGCGCACATCAAGGAGAAGCGCTGTCCGGCGCTGAAGTGTCGATCCCTCACGGCGTACTACATCGACCTTGAAAAGTGCGCGCGCGGATGCGAAGTCTGTGTCGGTTGCTGCCCGGTGGAGGCGATTTTCACAACCAGAGGGCGAAAGAAAGGGATCGATCAGAAGCTGTGTGTCAAATGCGGGGAGTGTCTGGTGGCTTGCCCCCGGGAATACGATGCCGTAGTGAAGGTCTCGCCCCCCGGGCTGGCCCCCATCATTGAACGACCTCCTGATGAAGAAAAATCCGTGGGCGGCCAGGGCTAATCTCTTGGCTGTGCTCGGCCCGAACTCGTATGGACTTCAGCGACTATGGTAACGATCGTGGTCGATACCAAAGAGATCCAGGCGGACGATGGGAAAAGCGTGCTTCAGACATGCCTGGAGCACGGTATCTTCATCCCCAACCTGTGCTTCATGAAGTCGAGGGAGCACCCCCACGCCTCGTGTAGATTGTGCTTCGTGGAGATCTACGGCATAGACCAGCCGGTCACCTCGTGCACTGAGAGAGTCCGTGAGGGCCTGGTGGTCTTGACTGCCACGGCGAGGGCGAGACGCCTCCAGCAGGCGGCGTTCAAATTGCTCATGTCCGCCCACCACTGCCGGCCGAAGGCCTGCCCGGTAAGGGGCGGTTGCCAACTCATTCGCATCGCCAGACACTTGAAAGTCGGCCTGAATTCCCAGCCCCTGGAGCGTCTGGAAAGGGCCATCGACGAGGAAGTCGATCTCGGCCTGTTTACCTACTATCCATTTCGCTGCGTGTTGTGCGGCAGGTGCGTTCACGTCTGCCGACAGAGAACCGGTCACAACCTTTTAACCTTCGCCGGAAGGGGTCTCAAGACGGTGGTCGCCTTGTTCGGTGGCGGAGATCTGGCGGCTGCGCCCTGTCGTCACTGCGGCGCCTGCGCCACCGTCTGCCCTACGGGGGCTCTGGTTCTGAAGGGGGAGCAGGGTCGAGCGGCGAGCGCCGACTCTTCTCTGCGAGCTCCCCAAATTCCTCCTCGGTGATGCGCGGGGACTGACCCCGCTCCATACCTTATGCTACATCGTGTCGGCCGAAACGGCGCTTGCCGATGGGAGATAGAACCGTTCGGCATAGTCCTTGACCATACGGTCGGCGTTGAACCGCCAGCCTAGGCTCCGGATAGCCCTCTTCATCCTCTTAACCCAGTGATGGGGAATCCCGCTTTCATCGCGCTCGTAATAGAGTGGAATAACCTCCTTTTCCAGGGTCTCATAGAGATACTCGGCATCTCGTTGATACTGTACGTTGGGGTCGTTGTGCATCCCGCCATGACCAATGGCGAAACCATTCTGGCCATCGTAGGCTTCGTTCCACCAGCCATCGAGAATCGAGAGATTCAGACCCCCGTTCAGAACGACCTTCTGACCGCTGGTGCCGCAAGCCTCCAATGGTCGTCGCGGGGTGTTCAGCCACACGTCCACTCCCTGGACAAGGTGGCGGGCGACGTTGTAATCGTAGTTCTCGACGAAAACGACCCGCCGCCGGTAGGCGGGGTCGACGCTATATCGCGCGATCCGCTGCAAGAGCAACTTGCCCTCGCTGTCCCGGGGGTGAGCCTTGCCGGCGAAGATAATTTGGATCGGTCGCCGAGGGTCTACCAGTAATTTCGCCAGCCGCTCAGGCTGGGACAAAATGAGGTCACCGCGCTTGTATGTTGCAAACCTGCGGGCGCAACCGATCGTAAGAATATCTGGATCAAGGATCTGCTCGATCTGCCGGACTGTCTGGCGCTGACCCAGGCGCTCTGCCTGGAGACGCAAGCGTCGGCGGACAAAGCGAATAAGGCGCATCTTCAGACTCTGATGCGTCTCCCATAGCTCGCCGTCGTCAACCTCTCCCATCTTTTCCCAGACGTCCGGGAACACCATCCGGGTGGGCCAATCCGGCCCCAGACGCGCCTCGAACACCTGATACATCGATGGGGCCAGCCATGACAGGACGTGCACCCCATTGGTAATGTGGCCGATAGGGACTTCCACCTCCGGACGCTCCGGCCAGAGGGGATGCCACATCTGGCGACTGACATTGGCGTGAATCGCCGACACCCCGTTCGCGCGACGCGAATTCTTCAGCGCCAGCACCGTCATGCAAAAGGTCTCCGACTTGTCCGCCGGATTAACACGCCCCAAGGCCATGAACTCATCGTGAGAGAGTCCCAATTTCTGGCGGAATATGCCGAGGTGCTCCTCCACCAGATCCGCGGGGAATCGGTCGTGTCCGGCGGGAACGGGGGTATGAGTGGTAAAGACCGTGTGGAGTGACACTCGTCGCCGAGAGCGGTGAAAGGGGATCTGGTCGTATTCCATGACCCGACGGATCTCTTCGAGGATCGCAAAGGCGCTGTGTCCCTCGTTCAGGTGCACCACTCCGGGATAGGTATTCAGAGCCTGCAGGACCCGGGCACCGCCTATCCCTATGAGAAGCTCCTGGCGGATACGCACCCTGCTGTCGCCGCCGTAGAGTCGGGAGGTCAGTTCCCGATCTTCGGTTGAATTCCCCTCTATGTTGGAATCGAGCAACAGTAAACGAACCCGGCCAACCTGGAGCTGCCAGACACGCGCCTGGAGGAAGCCGCCACGGGTCTCAATCCGGACAACTACCGGCTTGCCGCTCGGGTCCTCAGCGGTTTGTAGGGGCAGCTTGCCAAGATCGAGGTCAACGTAGTCTTCTTCCTGCCAGGCGTCCTTGTTCAGTCGCTGGCTAAAATAGCCTTGGTGGTAAAGAAGCCCGATTCCTATCAGGGGAATGCCCAGGTCCGAGGCACTCTTCAGGTGGTCGCCCGCCAGGATACCGAGGCCGCCAGAGTAAATCGGTAGCGATTCGTGCAGGCCAAACTCTGCGGAAAAATAGGCTACCGGCCGGTTCGACAGACTGCCACAGTGGATGGCTCCCCATGTCGTACTCTTCTCGACATACTCGGTCAGTCGGCGGAAGGCGTAGTTGATGCGGCTATGCAGCACCAGTTCAGCAGCCCGCTCCTCGATCTGTTCCGGCGTGATTTGATTTAGAAAAGCAATCGGATTGTGATCCACCTCTCGCCAGA
>JAGFXI010000117.1 GCA_017861095.1 Deltaproteobacteria bacterium
ACCATGGTACGGGAAATGAAGGTTCTCGGCCTTACCGTGGATCGGGAAAGCAACACTCCCATTGTGGTGTTGAAGGATCCCAAGAGCGAGACGCTGCTTCCTATCGTGATCGGACGCTTCGAGGCCTCAGCCATAACCGCAGAATTGGAACAGATCTCCTTCCCTCGGCCTATGACCCACGATCTGATCAAGAATCTCATCGGCCACCTTGGAGCGAGGGTGAACAGAGTCGAGGTCTGCGATCTCCGGGACGACACGTTTTATGCCTGGATCTACCTGAATGTGGACAGCAGGGAAATGCGAGTCGATGCCCGACCGAGTGACGCTCTGGCCATCGCACTCCGGACCCAGTCTCCCATTTACGTCGACGAGCGGGTGCTCGAGAAGTCCGGTGCCGTCGCCGCCCTGGAGCCCGATGTGAAGGAACAAGAAGACGAGGAGGCGAGGGCGTGGGCCGATATCGTCCGGTATTTCAATCCCCGGGACTTTAGGAATTACGACCTCTAGGACAGAATGCTACTCACGCGACCCGCTTGCTATCACCGTGGGAGCCGGTTTCAACCCTGATTGAGGGAATGGCCGGGGCTACCCACCGAAAGCTCCAACCATGCAGCGCATCCTTGTCGTTGCCGGCATTGCTCTCGTCGCCGTGGGGCTCCTTTGGCCCTGGCTGGTGAAGATCCCGCTTTTCCGCCTTCCTGGAGACATCCTCGTGAACAAGCCCCACCTAAAGGTCTATATTCCCATCACGAGCATGGTGGTGCTCAGCGTCGGTATCTCTCTTCTTGTCTGGATCATCCGGAAACTCAAGTAGCAGCGATTCGCCTCTCAAAGGACGGCCACATCGGGGGTCGCAGCTGGCAGCTCGGGCGTAATGCGGGCTAGACAGGTGGATAGGGCTTATGGTATTGCTTCCCCTCTTCTTCACCACTCTGTGCGGAAGAATCATCAACAGACTGCGCCGACGGTGATATTATGGCGCCAAAGGGCGACAACGCCCGAGGGCAAGGACTGGCGAGGCAGGGCAGGAGGAAAGGATTCGTCACGCGCGCGTCTTGGTCAGAGATCGGTCTGTATCCGAAACGTGCAGCAACGAGGGGGTGGGCTATGAAGGGGCGCAGGGCTTTCACGATGAGCGTGCTCGTGTTTCTGACAACCACTGTCTCACTTGGTGTGGCCGGCGATATCCGGTCCCGGACCTTTACCAAAGAGGAGATCCAGCAGATGCAGAAGACTACCGCTGTCATCAAGACCAAGTTCGGCGATATCACCCTCAAGTTCTTCCCCGAGGCCGCCCCCAACCACGTGAAGAACTTTATCGACCTCGCCAAGAGCGGCTTTTACAACGGCACGATTTTTCACCGGGTTGTCCCGGGCTTTGTCATTCAGGGGGGTGATCCCAATACCAAGAGCCCGGACCGCTCCAAGCACGGCATGGGTGGACCCGGCCACAACGTGAAAGCGGAATTCAGTAATCTGCCCCACAAGCGCGGCACGCTCTCCATGGCGCGATCCGGACATCCCGACAGCGCCGGGTCGCAGTTCTTCATCTGCGCCGCTCCGGCGGCCTTCCTGGACGGTAAGTACACCGTCTTCGGCGAGGTCACAAACGGCATGGAGGTGGTGGACAAGATCATCTCCCAGCCGCGGGACCCAAAGGACAATCCCATGGAGCGAGTCGAGATGCAGGTGGTGATCGTCGGCCCCGAGACGGCTAAACCTCAACAGGGGTAGCGAGTTGGGACACCGTCATGGCGAAAAGATTGATCAATCCAGTCGCGAAAGGAGCACTCCTTGCGCTTCTTTGTCTGTGGGCCGCCTCCTGCGCCACGAATCCGGTGAGCGGTAGGCCGGAGCTCATGCTGGTGAGCGAAGCCGACGAGGCGCAGATCGGCCGCAAGACCGACGCCGACGTGGTCAAGGAGTACGGTATCTATGACGATCCGCAGCTTACCGCCTATCTCAACGGCTTCTGCCAGGAGATCGCGCGGGTGTCACACCGGCCCAATCTCCCCTACCAGCTGAAGATCGTGGATTCCCCCGTGGTCAACGCCTTCGCCGTGCCCGGAGGTTACATCTACTTCACCCGCGGCATCCTGGCTTACTTGAACAACGAGGCCGAGTTGGTTGGCGTCATGGGGCACGAGCTCGGGCACGTCGCTGCCCGCCATTCCGCGGAGCAGATCAGCAGGGCCCAACTCGCCAATGTCGGCCTCGGCCTCGGGATGATCCTCGTGCCCGAGCTCCGCTACGTATCTGACTTGGCCCAGTTCGGGGTGGGCCTGCTGTTCTTGAAGTTCAGCCGCGACGACGAGAGGCAGGCCGACGACCTGGGTGTGGAGTACGCGAGCAAGCTCGGCTACGACGCGACACAGATGGCCGATTTCTTTGAGTCCCTTGCCCGGATGGAGCCAGGCTCGAGCCGGAGCGGGTTGCCTGAGTGGTTCTCCACCCACCCGAACCCGGTGGACCGCGAGAAAGCTGTAGACCGCAAGGCGGAGGAGTGGCGGCAGGATCTCGGCCTCAGGAATCCGAAGGTAAGCCGGGACTCCTACCTCCGGAGGATCGATGGCCTAGTCTTCGGGGATGACCCCCGGGGAGGCTACGAGGAGGGTGGGGTCTTCTACCATCCCAGCTTGCGTTTTCAGTTCCCTGTGCCTTCTGGCTGGAAACTCAACAATACCCACACCCAGGTTCAGATCGTCAGTGCCGCCAAGGATGGGGCGATCATTTTCACACTTGCGGCCAAGGGCTCCCCGGCGGAGGCGGCCCGCGCCTTCGTCCAGCAGAATCGGGCGAGTGTTGTCGAACAAAGTAACACCAGAGTGAACGGTCTCCCGGCCTTTCGCATGCTCTCCCAGGTGAGATCGCAGCAGGGGGTCCTGGCCATCCTTTCTTATTTCATTCAGAGGGACGGCGCGGTATACGTTTTCCACGGCTTCACCCCGGCGAACCGGTACCGCACCTACGCCTCCGCCTTCAGCGCTACCATGGAGGGCTTCAGTGAGATTCGCGATGCGGCCAAGCTCCGGGTGGAGCCCAAACGTATCCGCATCAAGACCGCTTCAGCCACGGGGACAGTGCGCCAGAGCCTCCGGGATTTCGGGGTCAAGGAGGAGAACCTGGAGAAGCTGGCTATACTAAACGGCATGGGCCTGGATGATCGAATTCAGGCAGGCTCTCTGATAAAGGTGGTGGAGCCGGGGAAATAGCGTCCCGGGATTTTCGCGTTCGTGGCTGGAGGTTTCGAGCCAGATTCTGTTCCTCCGACCCCGTGGGAGTTTCGGCGTGCTAGGGCCGCTGGCCGGCGGTGCAAAGAACACAAGACCGAAGACAGAGGACGCCTCTCCCGTGTTGAACCCTGCTTTTTCCGGTTAAGGATACCAAGAGACGAGTCACTCCGGCTGCTTTTGCTAACCTCTCCCGTGAGCCTCGCAGACGTTATCCCGTGGCCTTTCTAAACTTTCCCCACAATTTTCCGTCTCTCCTGCACTACTACCTGAGCAGCGCATCTGCGGCCTCGTATTTACAGTCCGTGGCGAATGATTCGAAGTGATGCGTCACCCCGTGCACGGTTCTTGCAGTGAGGGGGTGGCGTAACGGGTTTTCACGGGGGAGTCGGTGTGCCTGAAAAGATCCTGGTAGTTGAAGACGAGCAGGACCTGCGAGAGTTGGTCGGCAAGTATTTCGTCGACATGGGCTATCAGGTAGTCGTGACTGCTGATGGGGCCGATGCGCTTGCCCTGGCGAAAGAGGAGAAACCTCAGATCATCCTTCTCGATCTCAGAATGCCGGAGCTCGACGGTCTCGAGATCTGCAAGAAACTCAAGGCGGACGAGACGACCAGAACCATACCCATCATCATCGTGACCGCCTACAACAATCAGCTCAACGAAGCACTCGCCGCAGGCGCCGACGACTTCGTGGCCAAACCCGTGCATCTCCTCGAGCTCTCGGTGAGGGTCAAATCCATTCTCAAGGTGCGCCATCTAACCAATGAGCTCGAAAAGTCCGTGGCCTACATGAAGGAGCTCCAGAAGAACCTCCCCGGCGTCGACACTGGGCACTGGCGGCGTCTGGCCCATGCCCAGGCAGCTGCCCCGAAGGCTGTCAGGAAGGGCAGGAGATCCAAGAAGCGCTGATCGGGACCTCCGCCCAGCCGGGCCGGGCTACGCGAACGGTGCCGGTCACTCCTTCCTCCGAGCTTGCCTTGAACCCTTACACCTCACCATTTGTTACCGGAAAAGATACGAGCAGGCGAGGACCGACCCGATCACCCCTGCCAGCTCCCCCGTCAAGGCGGCAGCGAGGGTGTGCCGGATCCGCCGCACCTGGACGGCGCCGAAGTAAACGGCGAGTACGTAGAACGTGGTCTCGGTGCAACCCTGGAGCGTGGAAACCAGATAGCCGGTGTAGCTGTCCGGCCCGATGGCGGGGTTATTGATGATGGAAGCGAGAACCCCGAAGGCGCCTGAGCCTGACAAGGGACGCAAGAGAGCCATTGGCAGGGCCTCGGCGGGCATACCTACCCGGCTGGTCCATGGTCCGAGCCAGCCCACCATCGCCTCCATGGCCCCGCTCGCGCGAACCATCGCCACCGCTACAAGGATGGCCACGAGGTAAGGGATGATCTTCACCGCCACCTGAAAGCCTTCCTTGGCTCCCTCCACGAACACCTCGTAGATGCGGACCCGACGCACCATTCCAAAGACAAGGAAACCCACCATGAGACCGGGGATGATCCAGGGAGCAATGGCCTTGCCGAAAAAAACGGTGAGCGGGATCAGCGCCATGAGCAAGGACAGGGCCAGGCCGCTCACCCACAGGGGATAAGCCTTTGCCAGCTCCGTCGGAGCCGACTCCTCCTCCGGCGAAGCCGCCGTCGACCCTGCCTCGCTCTTCTCTTTCGAGCCGGGGTCGGGGATGGGAAAAAACCTCTGAAAAGCCCGCGCCGCCAGTATGGCGGCGACGGTGGAACAGGTGGTCGCGAATAGGGTGGTCGGGAGAATGCCGGCAGGGTTGGCGGAGCCTGCCGCCGCTCGTAGGGCGATAACTCCGGTGGGGAGGAGGGTGACGCTCGACGTGTTTATCGCCAGGAACATCGCCATGGCATTTGTGGCGGTGCCGGGGCGTGAGTTGAGCCTGTCCAGTTCCTGCATCGCCTTGATCCCGAAGGGGGTTGCGGCATTGCCGAGACCCAGCACGTTGGCCGAGAGGTTCAGGATCATCGCGCCCATGGCCGGATGCTCGGGGGGCACCTCGGGAAAGAGTCGGACCATGAGCGGGCGGATGAGACGGGCCAGTATGGTCAAGATGCCGCCCGCTTCCGCGACCTTCATGAGTCCGAGAAAAAGGGTCATGACTCCCACGAGACCCAAGGCGAGCTCTACGGCACCGGCCGCAGACTCCACCATCGCCTTGGTCAGGGCTTCCATGGGAGAAACCTCACCCGCCGCGGGCAGCCAGAACAGCTGACGCCAGCCGGACGTGAAAAAGGCGATAAGAACAATGGCGAAGAACACGATATTCATGGTGGGAGGCCCCCGTATCCCCTTGTGTGACCGCGCGCCGAACTCTCCGGTCTTGCCCGCTTCTATTAGCACACAAGCCGGCTACTCCACAGCAAAAAAGTGGAGCTGGCGAGGCGGGCGGCAGGGCGCCGGAATTGACCAAGATCAGGGCCTGGGGTACAACGTGGCCAGTGTTGTGCACAGAAGCAGAGGAGGCAGGCGACAAACATTAAGGCGTCGCCGAAATCAGGGAGACCTTTTCCGGCATCCTCGAACGGTTGATGTCGTCTCGGGGTGGTAGGGGCTGGTGTCAGGTTGGGCACGGTCTGAAGAGGGAACAGCCATGCGAGGAGCGGAGACTGATCATCAGGGCAAGAGCGGCAGACATGAAGTGGATGTGCTGGGCACAACCTCCGATATTCCCGGCCTGGCCGGGTTGGTTGAAACATTCATCCGGCGTTTTCGCAATTTGAGCTTTGTGGTTTTCTTGTCGCCCTTTGTGGTTCTTGCCGGTATATGTATCGGCGTCTCACTCGTCCCCGGCATCTATATGTACCGGTGGATCGACGTCTGGAGCGGGGATTGGCCGCCGTTTTTTCATACGGTGGCTCTCGGGTGTGCTCTGGCGTTCGCTTTCTTGTCGTACGGTTTCACGATCATATTCGTGGTACCCCTGGTGAACTTCCTAATGCCTTTCAGAGTCAGGCCATGGCGCGGCAGTTGGTTCTCGGTCCAGAGCGTTCCGTGGTATATTCACAATGCCCTCACCTATATTGT
>JAGFXI010000448.1 GCA_017861095.1 Deltaproteobacteria bacterium
CGTCTCCGAGCATCCTCCGGAAAGGATGATCCCCAGGAGGAGTGTCCATCCGAGCGACAGCGGGTTACGCACGTTTCTCAGGCCCACGGCAGTCGACACCTCCACCCCTGTCGGTTCACCAGGAAAGGATGCCATTGGATTGTAGTTCCCTCGCTAACCCCGCAGTCCCGCCCAAAGAGCGGGGCGGGGAATGCGCTCGCTGATGCATCTTCAGATCAAAGACTCTGAGACTCTGAAGGGTTTACCCGCCTTCGGAGGGTTTACCCGCCTTCGGCGTGGCTCTGTAAGAGCTACGGCTAGCCCCAATACGGTTCATTTAGAGGTCAAACTTGCTCCGGGGCCGGAAGGGTCTCCCCGACCCCCCTTTGGTAAAGGGGGCGAGGGGGGATTTCTCCCGAGCGATGGCCTCAGTGAACCATATTGCGGCTAGCTCCGGTACACTTCCTCCCGCGCAAAATCACGGCCCGTTTCCATCCCGCCCTCGGCTAACCTCTTGATCCAGCCCTCGATGCGCGCTTCGCCATAGGCCCGCTTCCAGGCCGCGAGGTGGCGCTCGCAGAGCTCCCGGTTGAAGGCGGGTGTCGCCTTGACCCACTTCCCCTCCAGGAAGAGATCTGCATAGCCGTGGTAGACGAAGAGGTTGCTCCCGAGGTAATCGAGCAGCTGTCTGGTGGCCAGGTGGTTCCGAACGTCGGCAAATCCGATCCGGGCTGGGATCCCGACGGCGCGGCCCAGGGCGCAGAGGAGAGCGGCCTTGGGGATGCAAAAACTGCGGCGCCCCTCCAGAACCTTGCTCGCCTGATAGTGCTCGGGGAGATAGAACGGCGCATAGGGGTCGTAGCGGATGTCGTCCCGCACCGCCAAGTAGAGCCTCACCGCTCGCTCCACCGGGTCGGCGGCGTCTCCCACCATCTCCCGGGCGTAGGCCTGAACGGCAGGGTGATCGCTGTCCATGATGGCGGTCGGCCTGAGGTACATGTCGCTGTTCTGGTCGCTCATTGTCGCCATGCTCCTTCTGTTCCCCGGCGGACCTTGTTCCGGTCGCCTATTCTACCCCAAGGACCGATTCCCTTCCACCATCCTCTCACCGGTCTCTTTTTCTGTCGTGATGCTTCTTCTGGTCACTTGACTCGAGCGCAGGGAGAAGTCATGGTACACTTGAAACCTCGACCTAGCCCGCGTTATGCACGAGACGCCGTAGCGAGATCGTGGAGATGGTCGTGCCACCGGGCAACCATCCCGCGGTACCGCGGGACTGGACCTGAGGCGTACTTGTTCAGTACGTCGCAAGGTTCCCCGCGACAAGCTCGGGACAAGCGAGACCCGAGGACGCCCGGAAGGACGGCCAGATCCGCGGTTGCAGCAGGTGGCTCGTGCATAATGCGGGGCTAAACACGGGGAGGAAAGGGCTCAGATGGAGCACGACGACGGGTCATCCCTGATTCGCGGAGTCCTCTTCGATCTTGACGGGACCCTGTTCGACACCTGGGACCTCTATATTGAGGCATACATCCGGACCCTGGCGAAATATGTGGGGCGGCGGCTGTCGCGCGCTGAGCTCCTCGGCCTCCATCCGGTCTCCGAGATCGGCCTTCTCCGTTCGGTAGTGGGGGATTCCAGGCTTGGCGACGCCCACCGGGAGTTCCTTGGGATCTACCGGACTCTTCATGGAGAATTGTTCGGCGGGATCTATCCGGGGATCTTGGAGATGCTTGTTGAGTTGCGCCAGCAGAGGCTTGCACTCGGTGTCGTCACCGGAAAAAGTAAGGTGGCGTGGGAGGTAACGAGCGCGGCAATCGGCCTCGGGAAGTTCGATGCCGTTGTCACCGACGACGACGTGGATCAACCGAAGCCCAATCCGGACGGGATTTCTCTTGCCCTCCAGCGGCTCGGTCTCAAGCCTGACGAAGCCGTCTACGTGGGTGATTCGCCGGGAGATGCGAAGGCGTCCCGAGCGGCAGGGGTCCGCTTCGCTGCCGCCCTCTGGCCCAAGGCTCCCGAGGAGGTGGGGCCCTTCGTCCGTGCCGTGGAGGAATATGGGTCTTGGAGGATCCTCCGGAGGCCGAGTGAGCTCCCTGACGCCATTCGCGGCTCGCAATAAGGACCCATGACCATACGGAGAAAGGAGAATACAGATGAGCATCAAAGTGACATGGTACAGCCACGCCTGCATTCTGATCCAATCTGGTGACGCGAACCTGCTGGTCGATCCTTTCCTGACGGGTAACCCCCTCGCGCCCGTCAAGGCCGACCAGGTTCCGGCCGACTACATCTTTGTCTCCCACGGCCATGGCGATCACGTAGGAGATACCATCCAGATCGCGAAGCGAACCGGGGCGACGGTGATCTCGAACTTCGAGATTCAAACCTGGCTGGCGGCTCAAGGACTCCAGAATCTTCATCCGCAGCACATCGGCGGCGGTTTCAACTACCCGTGGGGCCGGGTAAAGCTCACCATCGCCCACCACGGCTCTATTCTCCCGGACGGCTCCTATGGCGGGAACCCGTGCGGCTTTCTCTTTTACGTAAAGGATAAGAAAATCTACCATGCCTGCGATACGGGCCTCTTCTACGACATGAAGCTCATCGGCGAGGAGGGGATCGATCTCGCCATCCTGCCCATCGGCGACAACTTCACCATGGGACCCGATGACAGCCTCCGGGCGGTCAAGCTCATCCAGCCG
>JAGFXI010000449.1 GCA_017861095.1 Deltaproteobacteria bacterium
GCCATACCCTGAGGAACCGTATGCGTTAATCGCGCTCGTACGGATCTGTGGGGGCTCTGGGAGGGTAACCTCCCAGTTCTACCCGGAAGCGAGGCCAGGTCTTTGGGCGGAGTTGTGGTGGAAAGCTTGAGGGTCACTCCTGTCATCCGCGGAAGGTAGAGGCTCCGGATGCGCTTTGCGCCGCAGACCATCCTGCCTGCCGCGCCGCGCCGTTCTACACGACCATCTCCACGATCTCGCTCCGGCGTCTCGTGCATAATGCGGGCTAGGTGGCCACGTCATCGAGTTGAAATTTCACTCTGCCCTTTCTGAGGAGGAGTTCCGTGGCTTCTTGCACCGGCAGGCCGTAGTCGATGATAGCCAGGGTAAGATTGTACAGGACGCGAGTATCAACGAAGATGATGTCCTCCAGATACTCTTCTTCGGCAACGGTATAGGCGAGACCTCGGTGCTTGGGCTCAACGCGGACGTCGTGATTCAGAATAAGCCCGCCCTCGGTACTGGCCCCAAAGCCCGAGTAGTGCAGCTCTTGCCAGAGCTGGGCGATGAACTTCAGCGACGGATCGTTGGTAGTCGTTGATTTGATCTTGAAAATGATCTTTCTCCCGTTGTGTTCGACGAGAAGATCTTCTCGGAATGTTTCTTTCTTGTTTGCATCGAGTTCCGAGACCTTGAGTTTCCAGAATGTGGTGAACACCCGGTGGATGCTCTTCCTGAGTTCGTCTTCTTGTCCAGTGAGAAGGCTGCGCACGTCCTCGAAATTCTGTTTTAGCTGGTCCCTCTGCACCGTGAGTTGCTTGATCTTCTTGTCGAGCTCCTGTTGACACTCGGCAATCTGCTTGTCTAATGAAGCGATAAGCTGGGGATAGTAGTTCCCACTGCGTACCCAGTCGAGATCGTGAAGCGCGGGATCCGGGGGAGTCTCGTTCGCACCCGGCGGGGGCTGGACCGCTGCAGCCTCCTGGGCAACGGCCCGCTCCGTTGACTCCAGGTCGTCGAGGAGCTCGCTGAGAAGGTCTTCGCCAAACGCGGCCGGATGCTCTATCTCGCTCTCATCCGCCGATGGCTCTTTCTCTCGCCCTCTCCGAGGGAGATCCGTCTCGTCCGAAGCAAGAAACTCCGCCAGGAGCTGATCAGTATCAAGATCACGCAGGTCATCCGCCCCCTTTCCCTCCTGATCCACCGGTCCCTCGGCGGATTCTGGGGTTACCCCATGCCTCGGGATTTCTCGGCGCGGCTCATCGGCGCTGAGGGCCCCATCGGTTGTTGCGGAGATCTCGTCCTCGATTACGTCGATGAGATCGATGATCTCACTATCGATGTCACTCGGTTCGAGATCGACGTGATACGTGGTCCCTTTAGAGGCTTGCCCGGGAGCAGTCCGTCTCTCATTGTGCGCAGGATTCTTGGCGACCATCTCTATGTTTCTCGAACAATCCTCGGAGTTCTTGTATGCACCCGGAGACAGCACTTGCCGCCGTCACCTGAGAGGCGTTGCCGCTCTCGGGCACCCTTAAGTTTGCTCCCTCAGGGAAGGGAGGACGACCATGGAGGCTCGACGCCTGTGTTTCATGCAAATTGGAGGCCACCTGCACCGGTAGTCCCGGCGCGGAGGCGTGTACGGCGGTCAGGAGGCTGCCCTGCTCTTGTCTTAGCCTGCATTATGCACGAACCGCCTGCTGCGACCGCGGATATGGCCGTTCTTGTCTCGGAGCTGTAGACTCTCTGAGTAAGAACGCTGTGGGAGCGGCTTCTCCCTCGACAGCCTCCCCTTGACAAGCTCGGGACAAGCGGGACCCTGAGTCCCGCCGAAAGGGCAGCCGCGATCGGATGGCGCGAGGCAGGGTGATCTGCTCCACAAAGTCGCCACGCCACGGCGTGGTCGCGTCATTGATAGCATAGGGTGAGGCCCTGCCTTGTAGCGGGTTCGCGTACAAAGTCCCGGAGGCCTGCCATACATCGAGGAGAAGGTAGTGGCTCCGGATGCGCTTTGTTTCGCTGATAACCCTGCCTCCGGCGCCGGGGTTCGTCCCTGCTACAGAGCTCCCGGGCGTACAGGCAGCGGGTATGGAATCGGCAACCGGATGGCGGATCGATGGGGCTCGGGACGTCACCCTTGAGGAGGATCCTCTGCCTCCTCGTGGTTGGGTCGGGAATGGGGGAGGCTGAGAGGAGCGCCTGGGTATACGGGTGGAGCGGAGTCGTATAGAGATCGTCACTTGCCGCGATCTCCACGATTTTCCCAAGGTACATTACCGCGACCCGGTTACTCACATGCTCGACCACGCTCAAGTCGTGGGAGATGAAGAGGTAGGTGAGCCCGAACTCTCCCTGGAGGTCCTGGAGGAGATTGATCACCTGGGCCTGAATGGATACATCCAGGGCGGAGACCGCCTCGTCGCAAATGATCAGCTTGGGATTGAGCGCCAGGGCTCTGGCCACTCCGATGCGCTGGCGCTGACCGCCGGAAAACTGGTGGGGGTACCGGCGCAGGGATTCCCGCCTCATACCCACAACCTCGAGGAGGTTGAGGACACGCTCCTCCCGCTCGCGCCTGCTCCCAATGCCGTGCACGCGGAGGGGCTCGCCGACGATTTCGGCCACCGTCTTCCGTGGGTTTAGGGAGGAGAAGGGGTCCTGGAAGACGATCTGCATCTCACGCCTTAGCGCCCGCATCCGGCTCGGTCTATAGGTGAGGATGTTCTCGCCCTGGAAGTAGATCTCACCCGCCGTCGGCTCTTCGAGCCGGAGTATGAGCCGCCCCAGCGTGGTCTTGCCGCAGCCGGATTCGCCCACGAGCCCCAGCGTTTCACCCTCATGGATGGAGAGGCTCACGCCGTCAACCGCCTTGACCGAGGCGATCTCCTTGAGAAAGACTCCGCCTCGGATCGGGAAGTGCTTTACCAGATCCTTGACCTCGACAAGAGGGCTCGCGGTTTTTTCCGTCTCAGGCATACTTCAAACACCGTACCGTATGGATGGGACCGAGTTCGTACATCTGCGGCTCGATCCGCGGGCAGTCGGAGAAGACATCGGGACAGCGGTCGCTGAAGAGACAGCCGGCCGGCAGGTTGAGGAGGGAGGGCACAACGCCGGAGATGGCGGAAAGCCTCCGGCCTCGCCCGCCTCGCCCGAGGACGGGGATGGAGTGCAACAGGGCCGCGGTGTAAGGATGCCTCGGCTCGCCGAAGAGGGTCTTCACATCCGCGTATTCCATCACCTTCCCGGCATACATGACCGCCACCTTCTGGGCCATCTCCGCGATCACCCCTAGGTTGTGGGTGATGAACAGGATGGAGGCCCCCGTCTCCTCTTTCAGTTTGTTCATGAGCTCCAGGATCTGGGCCTGGATGGTCACATCCAGGGCGGTGGTCGGCTCGTCGGCGATCATGAGCTTGGGATGGCAGGCGAGAGCCATGGCGATCATGACCCGCTGGCGCATGCCGCCGCTCATCTGGTGGGGATAGTCGTTGAGCCGCTTTTCCGCCGCCGGAATGCCCACCAACTGAAACATCTCGATAACCCGGCCCCAGGCCTCTCGATGGGATAGGCCCTCGTGTAACCTGATCACCTCCGCCACCTGATCACCCACCGAATAGACCGGGTTGAGGGAGGTCATTGGCTCCTGGAAGATCATGGAGATCCAGTGGCCGCGAATCTTTCGCATCCTCGCTTCGGGAAGCTCCAGAAGATCGGTACCGTCGAAGATGATCCGCCCGCCCACGATCTTCCCCGGCGGCTGAGGGACGAGACCGATGATGGAGTGGGCGGTGACGCTCTTCCCGCACCCGGACTCACCCACGAGCCCCAGGGTCTGGCCGGCCTCGATGGTGAGATCCACATCGTCAACGGCCTTGGCCACATGGCCGCGCACGCAGAAGTGAGTACGAAGGTTGCGGATTTCCAGGAGGTGCTCGCGCTCGCCCATGTGACTCAATCCCTCAGCCGCGGGTCCAACGCATCCCTCAGGCCGTCGCCGAAGAGGTTGAAGCCGAGAACCGCGAGCAAGAT
>JAGFXI010000118.1 GCA_017861095.1 Deltaproteobacteria bacterium
ATTCGCTCATAGACATCCATCTTGCGCTCCATGAATGTCGTCTTGAGCGCTGAGTCCGAGAGCTTAGCCCGCATTCCCTCGATGACCTTGATCGCCTCCGCATAATGGCTGAAGGCCTCCTGGCTGTCGCCCCTCTCTTCCACCAGCCTGCCGAGGATGCTGGAAGCCTGCCACATCGGCTCCGGGTATCCCCCTCTGCTGGCTTCCGCGAGGCCTGACCGGAAGGATGCCTCTGCTTCCTGCCGCCGTCCCAACTGCAGCTGGGCTCTCCCGAGGCACAGGTGGCAGCCGGGCACGAACCCCACCCGGTCTGAGTGGACGCTGGCGAACTGGAGCGCTTCTTTACAGTGCTTCTCGGCCTCCTTCGGGTTCCCCGCCGCGAGATAAAGACGGCCAAGCGACAGATGACAATGGGAGGCAAGCCCGGTCCTCTTCAACGATTCGGCAAGTGTGAGGGCCTGCTCCGTCAGTCCGATGGCCTCACGTTGCCTCCCCACACCGGACAGTGCCGTCGCGATTTGGGTAAGGGCCAAGATTTGTCCTTCCTGGTTGGAGTCCCGGCGGTGGATCTCGAGCGCTCTTTCCCCGTACGATCTCGCGAGCTCGTACCGGCCGAGTCGGTTCTCATTCTGTGAGGAGAGGAAGAAATCCCATCCCTTGGGCTCGGGAGCATTCCTCGCCCGTTGCAGCAAGGCCTCGGCCCTGGAATAATCACCCCTCTCGAGGAAACCCCTTGCCAGGAACGAAGGCAGATAGGAATACTGAGAGTCGTCGGGATGTGAGCGTGCCAACTCCTCGCAGTCCTCCTGGAGATGATCCGTCTGGTCTTGGGGCCAGACGATGACGGTGACTGCAAGGCTTCCCGCTTTTCTCTCCACGAATCGTCCTATGTCAACCCATGCATAGAGAACCTCGCTCCCCCCACTTGTGACCACGTTCATGTTGAGCGGCTTCTCACGGTTGTCTCCGCGATACACCGGGAACTTCTTTCCTTCAGGGCCAACTCGGAACCACAAGATCTGGTGTGGATAGCGGATCCA
Source organism: Deltaproteobacteria bacterium (assembly GCA_017861095.1). Classification (GTDB taxonomy): domain Bacteria; phylum Desulfobacterota; class Syntrophobacteria; order BM002; family BM002; genus JAGFXI01. The sequence continues at coordinate 1,041 of JAGFXI010000118.1, forward strand.
CGCCGAAAGACGCTGGTCCAGGATTCTGCCCTTGCTCTTGACGGAGGTTGAAACACCCTGGTCCCAGATTGAGCCCTTCGCCATGACGGCGACCACGGCTCCCTTGGGGATGGAAATACCTGTGCTCTTCCAGCCATAGGCATCCGAGGGCGTCAGGGTGAGGTTCTCGTAGAGCCCGTAATGGGCCGTTTGCGTCAGGGTCACCCTGGGCATGCATCCGACTAAGAAGAAGAGGGCAAGCCAAGGCACCATAAGAGCCAGGACTAAACCACGCCGCTTCTTCTTCATTGCTTTCACTTGCCTAGCTTTTCTTGAACCCATTGCTCGATCTCTTTCAGCGCCGCGTTGTCCGGCTGCCTCTGAAGGGCGTTCTGAACGACCTTCTCCATCTCGGCGTACTGCTGATACTCCGACAGCGTTCCCAGGAGATTCAGCTCCGGGGTGACATCTTCGGGGCTGGTCTGGCTCCGCCAGTGCTGGTAAACCTCCCGGGCTCGAACGATCTCCGTCTGCCCCTTCCTGCCCGGCACCACGGTCTTCTTCAGGCCCTCCCCCGGCCCCCGCACTTGGACGCCCCCCGAGCGACCAAGTCGTGCCTGGTCCAGAAGAGCCGGGATACGCCGGAGCCCCTGGGAGGCCTCCGCTGGCAGCATGGTGACGGCCGCCTGCCCCTTGGTCACGCTCACGCTCTCGGCCCGGCTCCCTGTCTCCTCCGCGATGATGACCGCTGGTCCTTGCCACGTCTCCTTCCGACCGCCCTGGAAGTAGACGATCTCCAGAGAAGTTCCCGACGCCATCTTGAGGTGGTCGCCTTTTCGGATCTTCATGAAGACCTGCGCCGGCTTCGGCGTCTTCCCGGAGGCCTCGTTCCAGTAAGTTGCCTCGCCCGAAAGCTTGGTGATCAATCCGACATCGACAGGTGGAGACTGCGCCCCCGCGGCCGCCTGCGGCAGCAGCACCAAGGCGCTCACGAAGAAGATGAGGTGGGTAAAGAAGACGTTACTCGCGGAGCGGGTTCTCATAGCTTTTCCCCCTTATTCAGTCTTGAGTCCGGTCACCTCGAAGACCTCGATCTCGGCCTCGCGGCCCTTCACTGTCGCGGTCTTGTGGCCGCCGGTCAAGGCAACCCCATCGGCGGCCTTGATCACCTCGGCGCTGGCGACGATGGTCCAGCCGAGGTCTTTGGTCAATCCCTCCAGCCGGGATGCCGCGTTCACGGTGTCGCCGATGGCGGTGAAATGCAGGCGCTTGGGAGAGCCGATACTGCCGACGACAACTTCTCCGGTATGAAGCCCGATTCCGATCCGGAATTCGGGGAGATCCATCGAAGCAAACCGCTCCTTGACCCAGGCGCGGAACTCCCGAGCCATCTCCGCGACCGCCACCGCGGCGCGAAGGGCCCGGGCGGCGTGGTCCTCGTAAGGGGCCGGCGCTCCAAAGAAGGCCATCACCGCATCGCCGATAAACTTGTCTACGGTGCCGCCTTGTTCGACGAGGGCGAGGAGCTTCTCGACCACCTCGTCGGAGACGTACTTGCCGAACATCTCCCGCAAGAGTACTCGCTCCCTCTCCTCTCCTGTCAGTCTGATCCCGAGGGTGATCATGTAGCTTACCGCCACGCCTGCCTGCATGCCGGCGACCGGGAGGACCCAGTTCCCAAGAAATAGGAGGAATCCCAGGAGCGTGGAGGCGAGGGATAGAATGACACCAGCACCAAGGCCGTGCCAGGGGGACACGTTGAGAAAGAGGGCGGTTGCTGCGGTGAGCAGGACGGCGAAGCTCAAAAGCCGAACCGATGGGGGCAGGGGCCGGGGAAACCGCCCGGTGAGCAGCGTCTCCACGATATTGGCGTGGACTTCGGCGCCGCTCATCATGCGGCCCTCGAAGGCCATGAACCCGCGAGCGTAGGGTGTGAGGTGAATGTCCTGGTTTCCCATGTGCTCTGCGGCGATGATGACCACCTTGTCTTTCAGACGCTTGATGTCTGAAGACTCGTTGCTGGGAGAGCTGATCAGGCGGCTGAAGGGGAGGCGGGGAACGGCTCCCGGAGGACCGACAAACCCGATAGCCTGGGGAAGAGCGCCATTGGCTACCTCGCGCCCGGCGAGAGACCAGCTTGCGCTTGCGGGACTTATCCCCGTGCCCCTTACCGCCAAGAGCGTGGCAAAGGTAAGGCTGGGAAGCCTTCCATCCTCGAACAGAGCGGGAGCGAACCGGCGGACTGCGCCGTCGGCATCGGTGAGGAAGTTGCCCAACCCCACGTCCGCCAAGCCGCCCGGGAGGGCGAAGAGATAGTCCTCGATAGGCAGCACCAGGTGGACGTTTCCCTGATCGTCCGTGGCTACGTCCCCGATGAGCACCACCCGGCCGGAGGCAAGCTGGGCTCTCAGCGGGATGTCGTGGGTACGCCCTTGGTCGCCGCGCACAAGTGCAATCTTGCTGAGCCACGACTCCGCGCTCACCGAGAAGAGATAGTCGAGGCCGATAATCCGGGCTTCGGCCCGCCGAGCCTTCTCGATGGCCTGGGCGAAATAGGGCCCCCAGAATACAAGCGGCTCGTCCCTGTGATCGAGAAAGGCCTGGGTGTCAACAGAGACTATGACCACATGCCGCGGTTCATCCCGTGGGCCCGCCAGGAGATGCCAGAGGTCGTAGTAGATGAGCTCGAGGACGCTGAGCCAGCCGGCGCGGGTCGCAACTTCGGTGAAGAGGGAGGCCAAGAGTACGATCAGAAAGCCGATGATCGCCTGCTTAACTCGCCTCTGCGGACGCCGACCGGTCGGTTTCCCCACCTTGGCTCTCCTCTCAGACTCGGTTCCGCGAGAATGATGCCGGTTACTGGGAGGACGCAGTCTTGCCCGGCTAGTTTACCAGACACTTCAGGAAAATAGAAATGGGAAGGAGCAAGGGTAACCCTCTCGACACGACGGCCTACCCCTGACCACCAACCGATAACGCACAGCGTATCACCAATATTCCCCGATCACAGCGCCCCGATCTGCTGGAGCACCAACAGGGACTTGAGATCCTTCTCGATGTGATGGCGGATGAGACCGAGGAGAAGGGTGCGGCACTCAACGCGAGACTGGCGGTGGAACCTAAGGCACCAGAGCTTTTCCAAGGGAAGCCGTTGGCCCTGGCGGAGTATGAGAATCGTGCCGGGAGAGAGGGGAGAGATCCCACTCCCGGAGCGGTGGGCAGGACAGAGCAGGGCGCCTCGCGAGGTTGAGAAATACCACTCACCCGGGCCCGTGGGCTCCTCGCCGCAACGGGCACAGCGCTGGAGGTTGGGGCCGAAGCCGCTCAGGCTGAGGATCCGGGCCTGGAAAAGGAGGGCGAGATTCTCCGGATCCCCGCCGGCTTCCAGGCGCTCTAGATACTGAGCGAGAAGGGCAAAGAGAGCGGGATTGGCCTCGCGCTCCGGGGCGAGTTCGAGGACGAGCTCGGCGCCCAGGCTCGCGTAGCCGAGACGGGTCAGATCCTGGCGCAGGGCGGTGAACGGGTTCCTGAGCTCGCTCGCATCGATCCGCACGAGGCTCGACGGCGCTCGCTCCACGTAGGTCAGGTGCACGAGGGAAAGGGGCTCCAACGTGTGGACGAACCGCCTCTTGCTGCGCCTCGCCCCTTTAGCGATCCCGGTGAGCTTTCCCTGAACACCGGCGAAAAACGTGACCAAACGGTCTGACTCGCCGTGATCCCGGGTGCGGAGAATGACCGCATCAGAGCGGCGTGCCCACATGGCCAATCCTTTCGGCGGTACCGACAGCCGTCTGTAGGCGTGTTGCCGCCGGGGCGGGATACAAGGCACAGCGACATGTGACGAAGTACGAGGGATAAGCCTTAGGTACGCACGCACCGAGCCGAGAGAGGAGTTGAATCGTCATCGGCTCGCGGGTCTTCCTGGAGGAGCCATCCCTGGGGCCTGGAAAAGCGAGTCGTTGGGGAGACTGATGCCCACAACCTGCCCCTCTTGGCCGAGAGGTCTCAAGGGTTTGTCGTTGAGAAAGAGCCGCAGCCCGGCAGCGTTGCCGACCAGAAGACTGAAGCTCGACTTCGCCTGCCACCTGACCTTCTCGCCCGGTTGCAGGAGATACTCCAGCTCCTTGCCTTTGTCGACGCTGATCTTGAGCCAGGTTGTCTTCGTGGCCTCACCCCTCAGCACATACTCCGAAGGCTGGGTCCGAGAAGTAGCCGGAGTCGGCTGGGCAGGCGGCAAAGCCCCGGTTCGTGGCGGCAGGGCGGAAACAGGTTTTGGGGTGGGTGTCACCGCCTGAGTTGCCCCGCCACCAGGGGCCGCGCTCGACGCAGGCTCCGAAAGGCCCGCCGGGGGCGGCTCAGAGGGGAAGACCGTCTCGCGCATGGGGGGCGGGACTGCCAGCGGAGCGGGCTGGACTGAGGGAGGAGGCGGCAACCGGACAGCAGATGGGGCCGGCTCGACAGCGAGGGGGATAGGCGGTGCCTCCTGCACCACCATGGCTGGCGCCTTGGTGCTCAGCGGCTCACTCTGATGCCGGTCTCTAGGGAAGAGCAGCCAGCCCAGGAGCAGACAAATGACCAGGGCGGCAGTCGTACCAGGGACCAGGAACCTCCTTCGGGTCGGAACGGGCCGGAATCGCTCGTGGAACTTCTCAAGCGCCTCCCTGCGGGCGCCCTCTTCCTCATAGAGATCCTGGTACCGGAGGATCACCGTGTCGGGGTCTAGCCCGATCTTCTGGGCGTAGGCACGAAGAAAGCCCTTCACCAGCACACCGGCGGGGAGACTCTCGGTGTTTCCATCCTCGATCGCCTGGAGCATCCGCGTGCTGATCCTGGTCTCCCGGGAGATCTCCTCCAAGGTGATTCCCCGGTTCAAGCGCTCGGAGCGGAGGTATTCGCCAAGGCTTTTCATGTTCATCCTTATGGGTACAAGCGCTGCAACATCCTGGGAAAGGGGATTGCCTCGCGCAAGTGGGCGATTCCACAAATCCAGGCAACCGTTCGCTCGATGCCTAGACCGAAGCCGGCATGAGGTACGGAGCCGTAACGTCTGAGATCAAGGTACCACTCGAAATGCTCTCTGGGAAGGTTGTGTTCCACCAACCTGGCCACGAGTTGCTCGTAGTCGTCTTCCCGTTGCGAACCGCCGATGATCTCCCCATATCCCTCCGGGGCGAGAACGTCGACGCAGAGGGCGAGATCGGGTCGATCAGAGGCGGCCTTCATGTAGAACGCCTTGATCTTGAGGGGATAGTGGGTGACCATGGCGGGCCGATCAAAGTGATTGGAAACGATGGTTTCCTCGTCGCCGCCGAGATCGTCACCCCACGCTATAGTGACTCCCCGACTGCGGAGGAGGTCGATAGCCTCGTCATAGGTGATCCTCGGGAAGGGAGGGAGGATCGGTTCCAGCCTGCTCAGGTCCCGCTCCAGGATCTCCAGCTCCCGGCGCCGGTGGGTGAGCACGGACTGGACCAGATGGCTGATGAGCTGCTCTGCGAGCGATAGGAGATCCCCGAGGTCGGCATAGGCCACTTCCGGCTCCAGCATCCAGAACTCGGTCAGGTGCCGGCGGGTCTTGGACTTCTCCGCCCTGAAGGTGGGGCCGAGAGTGTAAACCTTGCCGAAGGCCATGGCGCCCGCCTCGGCATAGAGTTGGCCGCTCTGGGAGAGGTAGGCCTTCTGATCGTAAAAGTAATCCGTCGAGAAGAGCGTGCTCGTCCCCTCGCAGGCAGCACCGGTGAAGATGGGGGCGTCGAATAGGGTAAAGCCTTGCTCCCTTAGATACTCGTGGGCCGTCTGGATCACATGGCTCCGGATGCGAAGCACGGCGTGCTGGCGGGAAGAGCGCAGCCACAGGTGGCGATGGTCCAACAAGAAGGCGGGCCCATGCTCTTTAGGAGTGATGGGGTACTCCGCCGCCACTTGCACCATCTTGAGATCGGTGGCAAGGAGCTCGTAGCCACCGGGCGCCCGGGCATCCGCACGGACGGTCCCGGTGACGACCATGGACGATTCTTGGGTGAGACGGTCGGTGTCCTCGAAGGCCTCCGCGGTCACGTCTTTCTTGGATACCACGGTCTGGATGGTGCCGGTGCCATCGCGAACGAGGAGGAAGCGGATCTTCCCACTCGAGCGCTTGCTGTAGAGCCAGCCGCGAATGGTGACCGTCTGGCCGACGAACTGGCCGATCCGTTCGATGGTGGCGATGACAGCCATCCGTGCACTCCCGATCACAGTTGAGTCTTCACGAAGGATCGGTCTCGCAGACCCTTGAGCCACTCTGCGTATTTCCGGTTTATCTCCTGCTGGAAGAGGCGGCGCCGAATGTTCTCCCGCACCTCCTCCATGGGCCTGTCGGCAACGGCCTGAACCTCGGCGACGCGGATGATGTGGAGACCGTTGCCGGTGCGGATGATTTGGCTGATTTCGCCGCGCTTGAGGGTCTCGGTGGCCTGTTCAAGGACGGGATCAAGTTCTCCCTCGTTGAAGAAGCCGAGATCCCCGCCTGTTTCCGCTCCCGGCCCCCGGCTATAGCGTTTTGCCATGGCGGTGAAATCGGCGCCCCGGTTCAAACGCTCGCGGATCTGTTCGGCCAGGGCGTAAATCTGGCGCTGCCCCTCCGCCGTGTCCTCGGGCCCGAAGGGCAGGAAAATGCTCTGGAGGCGTCGCCGCACCTTTGCCTGGAACTCGTCCCGATTGGACTGATAGTAAGCCTCTATCTGGGCATCGGTGATGACGGTCTTGCTTCTCACCTCGCGATCAATGAGCCTTGCGCGCTCCAGGTCCTCCCGGATTCGTTTGCGAAAATCCTCGACCGTCTGCCCTTCCTTACGGACCTCGACGTCGAACTGCTCCGGGGTGAGGTTGTTGTCTTCCATGATGTTCTTAATGACATTGTCCACCTCAGCCGCGGTCACCGAGATCTTCAGCCGGGTGATCTCTCTGGCGGCCAGCCGCTCGTTGACAAGGTTGTCCAAGATCTCGCGGCGGAGCTTCTCGACATCCTGTTCCTGATCGCGGAGGTATGGGTTCTGTTTCCGGGCGGCAACCATGGCAGCGGTCTTCTCGTTGAGCTCGCTCAGGGTAATGATATCGTCGTTCACGTAGGCGATGATACGGTCAACCACCGCCGCCGTGAGGAAGGCAGGAGGGAACAGGCGTCCCCAGAGGAGGGAGAGCATCAGGCTAAGAAGGATCAATCTCGCGCACATGGGGGACGTAGGCATGGGCTAACTATCCGAGTTCAAAACAAAAAGCCTGTAAGAGCAAACAAATAACACGTTACTCCAAAGTGTGCAAGAGGTTTTTCAGTTCTGCAAGGCACTCCCCGGCGTCAGACGACGAGCACTTCACGTAGAGCCGGTAATCCGGAGAGAGACGGAGCCTCTTTGGGTCGGCGGCGACCAGCCGGGCGAGCTTGGCCCCGTCGATTTCAGGGTTCTCGACGAAGCTCAGGATGTAGCTCCCATTCACCGCTTCGAGCCGGCGAATCCAAAGGCGACGGAGAAGGAGCTTCAGATTGAGGAGGGAGAAAAGGTGGCTCGCCTCAGACGGCAGCGGTCCGAAGCGATCCACCAACTCCTCCCGCATCTCGGCAAGGGCCATCTCGTCAGCGGCAACGGCAAGGCGGCGGTAGGTGGT
>JAGFXI010000119.1 GCA_017861095.1 Deltaproteobacteria bacterium
GTGATTGTGCGCCTTTTTACGTTGACAAGGACTTCCAACTGTGTTGTCCTGCCATCAGGACATTATTGGGGGCACCTATGGCGTTACGAATGCTTCACCGTCGCTCCCCGTAGAGTTGGGTTTGTTCTACGGGGAGCTCCCAGCCTAACACTTGCAGCTCGGTTACAATTACGTGGACCCCAGGAGCCTATCTGACTATTTCGAAATCCCAAAGTGGCTACTAAGTGACTCAGATAAAGAAGCCGGCTGCTTTCCCTTATCCGGCGGCGGGGGTGTGAGCCATGTCTGTTTCTTCGCGAGCCTTGGTCGACTTCGTTCTCCTCGGTCCCACGAACGATCGCCGGCAGTTGCAGGATTCGCCAGTCCTTGGGGATGTCTGGATCGCGTACGCGGCCAAACCTGCCGCGCCGATGGATTTGCTGATCACGCCCTACAAGGAACGACCTGCCGGGCCGGTAGCGTCTCTCATTGCGAAACGAATTAGAAGATTGAACTTACACCGAGAGAAAGGCCAAGAGGCGCACGTCGCCTATCTGCAAGGGCTTGTCGCAGCTCGCCTTTTCTTTCGAGAGGTTCTTCGCGTCATTGTACCGATGACGCAATGGTGGCGAGACCGGAAGGTCCAAGACGGACTGCGGGCCTATACTCAGACAAACTTGTTGTCCCCAAGAATCCAGGCGATCATCGAGTGGGCGCAGGCAAGTGATGATGATACCCAAACCGAACTTGCCGAGACTTTTGGCGACTTCACGGCTTTGGATCGATATGTCGCTCTGGCTGGCATCATTCTGTGGGCTGGCATGCAAGACGGGAAGGCACCAACATCAGGCAGGGATATCGGGAGCCTGATGGCGGAGATCAAAGGCCCTGACGTTGTCGCAGAGCTTCAGAAGCTCTTCGAAGAAATCCTGCAAGATCAAGATGAGTTCCCGGAGGAGTTCTCGGAGGAAGCACAAGTCTGGCAGGTTTCCCTCAATCGCAAGGCGATGCCGGCGCTGGAGAGGTCAGTGCCGGCCGTCAAAGGTGACGCAGCCCGGACTTTGTTCAACGTGAGGTGCGACAAGATTAGGTGGGCCGTCATGGACTCCGGCATCGACGGCGGGCACGATCTGTTCAAAGACGACCAGGGCGAATGCCGCATCGTCAAGGCCTTCGACTTCAGCAATATCCGCAAGATCGTCAGTCTCGACAACCTGTACACGGAGACGCCCGAGTTCAGGCAAAGGCTCGGCGAATTGCGGGCGGGTCGAGAGAAAGATCTCAGTAAAGGGAAAGCGAGGAAGATCCTCAAGGAATTGGCGGATGACGCCGACAATGATCGCCCGATCCATTGGGAGTTGGTGGAGAACTTCATCAAGATCGACCCGGAAACACCGCCCCGCAGCGGGCATGGCACGCATGTGGCGGGCATCATCGGTGCCAACAGCCGGGTCGCGAAACGGGCGCGGAACGCCGAGGGTGCTGCGCAGGTCGGCACCAGCAGTGACTTCAAATACGTCGACGGGATGTGTCCGGATATCAAGTTCTACGATTTTCGCGTGCTGGGGAAGTCGATGGAAGACACCGAATTCGCGATCATTGCCGCGCTGCAGTATATTCGCTATCTGAATGAGCGCCAAACCTATATCAGCGTCCATGGCGCCAATCTCAGCCTTTCCATCCCGCATGACGTGCGCAATTTCGCCTGCGGTCGCACGCCTATCTGTAACGAATGCGAGCGCCTGGTGGAGAGTGGCGTGGTCGTGGTCGCGGCGGCCGGAAACCTCGGCTATCAGCGGTATGAGACCAAGGAGGGTACGTACGAGGGCTATACCGCTTTCAGCATCACCGATCCGGGCAACGCCGACGGCGTCATCACGGTTGGCGCGACGCACCGCTTCCGGCCGCATACGTACGGGGTGAGCTTCTTTTCGAGCCGCGGCCCGACCGGGGACGGACGGTTGAAACCGGATCTGGTCGCTCCGGGCGAACGAATCGAGTCATGCCTGCCGGGGATGGGATGGGGAGAGCTCGACGGGACAAGTATGGCCGCGCCGCACGTGAGCGGCGCGGCGGCCATGCTCATGGCACGCTATACTGAGTTGATCGGGGAGCCGCGGCGGATCAAACGCATCCTCTGTGAGAGCGCGACCGATCTCGGTCGCGAGCGCAGTTTCCAGGGGCACGGGATGCTGGACGTGCTCCGCGCTTTCCAGAAAATCTAGAGAGGGAGGAACTATGATTTTTAGTCTCGATGTACGGCGGGCTCGGAAGGGAGACTGCCTCCTTGTGCACTACGGCTCCGAGGGCGATCCTGGTCTGGCGCTGATCGACGGCGGGCCGGCACAAGTCTATAAGCCGCATTTAAAGCCGCGCCTCACGCAAATCAGGAAAGCGCGCGGTCTCGGTAACGACGAATCGCTTGCGGTCGACCTGCTGATGGTCAGCCATATCGACGATGACCACATCAACGGCATCCTTGAACTGACGAACGAACTCGTGAGCGCGAAGGACTCAAGACAGCCATTACCGCTGAAGGTCCGCAGCTTCTGGCACAACACGTTCGACGACATCATCGGCAACAAACCGGAGGAGCTGCTGGCGGCGGTGACGGCCTCATTTGGAGCTGCAGCGCTAAGCGGCGAGCCTGATACGGAAGGACTCGATCCTGAGGCGGCCATGGTCCTGGCCAGCGTCGAGCAGGGATTTCGGCTGGGCGACGATGCCCGGAAACTGAAGCTTCGCATCAATCCCGAATTCGGGGGTAAGCTCATCATGGCTAAGGACGACGGCAAAGCCATCGATATGGGCAAGGGGCTCAAGCTTACCGCGGCTGGGCCGATGCAAGCAGAGCTCGTCGCGCTACAGAAGGAGTACGCTGCATGGATCGAGAAGCACAAGGACGAAAAGAAGACGAAGGCAGCACTCGCATCATTCACCGATACGTCGGTTCCTAACCTGTCGAGCATCGTGGTGCTCGCTGAAGTCGGTAAGAAGCGGATGCTGTTCACGGGCGACGCCCGGGGCGACAAGATTTTGCAGGGCCTGCAGCTGGTGGGCCTGCTGAAGCCCGGCGACAAGATGCACGTGGACATCCTCAAGATGCCGCATCACGGCAGCGACCGTAACCTGGACCCGATCTTCTTCCAGCGCGTGAGCGCTGACCACTACGTGTTTTCGGGCAACGGTGAGCATGGCAATCCCGAACGGGAGACGTTGCAAATGTTGTTGAACGAAAGCGGGGGCGAGGAGTTTACCATTCATCTTACCTACCCCATCCACGAGATCGACGTCGAACGCGAGAAGAATTGGAACAAAGAACAGCAGAAGGAGAAGACCAGAAAGAAGAAGGACCCGGAAGTGAGGGTGAGAGAGAACTGGTCGCCCAAGGAGCACAGCCTGACGAGCTTTTTCGTGGCACATAAGGACTTCGCAAAGAAGGTCAGTATCGTCGAAGACGACAAGCCTCATGTAATCAATCTTCTTGAAGAGGTTGGATTCTGACGGTCTCGGCAGCCGCCTCACTTACTAGTATCGACGCCCGCACCCAACATGTTTTCCTGTCGTCCGCTCCGTTTCATCCATGCAGCATCGACGCCGGGAAAGGGTCGGCTGACCATGAGCAAAGAGCACAAAGTTTTGGAAGTGCTGACGCCCGTATCCGCCACACGGCTGAATGAATCGGCAACGAGTGGGTTTAAGTGATGCGGTCTAACCATATTGATTACGCTCGGAGTGGCTCTCCACCCCGTTCAACTCTCATCGTTCCCACACTTCTGCGGATGCTCACAAGCCCTCAAGATGGCGGGGCGATCCTCTACCTTTTTTGACCGTTCCCAAGATGGTGTGGTACCCTTGATTCACCGAAACTGCAACCGGCGGTGTAACGGGAACGATCTTGAGGGTGCGTTCGCCGATGAGAGAAATCCATAGTTCCACACCCCTACCTGTGTTCATCACGTTGACGCTCGGTCTGCTACTGAACCTATCCTGCGGGTTCCAGTTATTGGACTACAGCCTGGACACCCCGGCCACGACCCTCTCGGTGCTGGGCGCCCCGGCAGTAAGAGATGGGCGGGCCCGGTTCCGTCAGATTTTCTGCGACCGCCTGGCCGCCGACCCGGAGTTTGGCACCGAGCAGGGCACAACCTGTGAAACGTACCTGCTCCGCCTCGAAGACGAGACCAAGCCGGCGGCTCCGACGGCACCTCACCCCGAATCGGTTTTCCGCCTGCGGATCCTCATCGTTCCCGGTTTCATGGGGGCCTGCTACTGGGACTTCGCCAAACCCTTCGAAGTCTCGACGGCCCGTCTGAACGCTCGCGGCTACCGAATCGAATGGATCGTCGTCGACGGCCGTTCCGGGAGCGAACACAATGGAGGCCAGATCGCCGAGGCCCTTCGCCGTCTGGACCTGGAGGAGGATGAGCCACTGGTCCTCCTGGGACATTCGAAGGGTGCGGTTGATATTCTTGATTTCCTCGCGAGCTACCCTGATCTCGCCCGCCGGGTAGCCGCGGTTGTCAGCGTGTCCGGGGCGATTAACGGCACGCCGCTCGCGGATTACCTGGTGAGTGTGTACGCCGCCCTGGGAGATCTCGTCGCCCCCAGGGACTGCCCGCACGGTGACGACCGCGCGGTTGTGAGTCAAGAGAGATCCGTCCGACTCTCATGGTTGGCCTCGCACCGCCTGCCGGATTCGGTGCGATATTTTTCCCTGGTCTCGTTGACCCAGGGTGGGAATGTCAACACCATCCTCCGGGAGGGTTACGATATGCTGAAGGCGATCGATCCCCGGAACGACGGTGTGCTGCTCTTTTATGACCAGGTGATCCCGGGATCAACGTTGCTCGGGTACGCGAATGCGGACCACTGGGGAACCGCCTACCCTCTGGAGGAAAAACACCCGACCCTTACAAGAACCTTTTTTCTGCACAATCACTATCCCCGGACGGTATTGCTGGAGGCTATCGCCCTCTACGTAGCGGAAGACCTCAGCACAAGAGGCACCAATGACGAGAGAGCTCTCCTGACCGGTTCCGGCCCAACCGCGAAAGATCCAAGGCCGCAGCCATGAGAGCGTGGTGGAGGTCATCGTACCAGGTGCTTCGCGCATAATGCAGGTTAATACTTCCGTCCGCCCGGTGGATAGGGAACCCTTGTCGTCTGCTGCTCGTGGTAGATCGGCGTGTAATCCGCCGCTCGGCGGGCGGTGTACGTCAGGTCGTCCAGATACAGGGTCACATACTTCCCACCCTTGCGGATACTCGCCATGCCGAAGCGGTCGAAGGTGGCGCCGGCGCTGCGCTGTTGTGGCGTCAGGTCCAGGGTAAAGGTCTTCTCATCGAGCTTCACCGTGATCCTGCCCACGCCGCTGTTCGCCTGGGGATCATACGTGAAGCTGAAGGTGTGTCGCTCGCCGGTGGGAAGAATGATAGGCCCGTGCTTGTCCGACGCCACCTCCCTCTTGGGCGAACAGAAAGCGGTGAAGTAGTAGCCGACCCGCGTCGGTCCGCCGACGACAATTCCGAGCATATCGTCCAGCGGCATCCCGGCGCGCTCCTGCTGTATCTCCGCCATAGCTTCCCTCGCGTTGAAGTAGCCGAAGAACATCCCTGCGTCGGTGGCGCCGTTCACGAAGGAGACGTTCCCGGAGAACCTGATGGGGTCGTCAAGGGTCATTCCGCCCACATCGTCAGCGTAGTAGCCGTGAATGGGGTCAACAGGTTCCGTGCGGTAGAACAGTCCGCCGATCTCGCCGATCCGGTCGCCCGCCCAGTTGGTCTCGCTGTAGCCGAAGTCCTGGCGCTGGAAATCCCGCTCGACAAAGGTGACGCGGTTGCCGCGTCCGTCCCAGCCGGGGTCTTTTCTGAGGTCGACCTTTGTTCCGTTAATCGTCAGGTCGGAGACAAAGAAACGGGCCACCCGGTGATAGATCTGCATATTGAAGATGCCGAAGCGATCCATGGATACCGGGCCATCGTGGAGCGCTGAAGGCAGCCAGTCTCGGTACTGCCGCCCGTCGTCAAGTTGGAAAGTGAGAGAGCCTTTCCTGTCCTCGTAGCTGTCAAGGAGGGTGTAGAATACGCCACGCTCCTTGGGGAGGTAGGCGACCAGTCCCAGTGCCAGCGCATCCCCCAGCCGACTCTTCACTTGCTCCAGCGTGACGCCCGGCTCTGCCTGCCTTGCCTTTTCGAAGATCTGGTCTGCAGTCTGCCGCCG
>JAGFXI010000120.1 GCA_017861095.1 Deltaproteobacteria bacterium
TGCGATGCAGCCTTCGAGGAGGCTCCTGAAGCCTTCCTGGCGGTAGGTCAAGTTGTCGTCCTCGAAATTGAAGACCCGATAGCCCTCGGCGTAGCGCTGCCGCATCTCCGCCAGCACCTGTTCCGACGAGCGCCTCCGGTAGGTTGTCCCGGATGTGCTCCGCACGGAGCAGAACGCACAACGATGCGGGCAGCCCCGCGAGGTGACGAGGCTGCAAAGAGGCCGCCCTTCGAAGAGGTAGCGCCCGTTGGCGAAGTCGGAGAGGTCAGCCGGCGGGAGCTCGTTAAGAGAATAGTTGACCGCCATGGGATTCAAGACGGGCTCACCGCCCCGCTTGTACCCGAGGTTTGCCACCGAGGTCACGTCTCCCCTCTCGTCGAAGGCTCGCACCAGCTCCACCAGGGCTCGTTCACCTTCGCCGCGAATGACGAAGTCTACATGGGGATCCATGAGGACCGGCTCCGGCATGGCGGAGACGTGGGCGCCCCCCATGACGATCGGTACCTTCAAACGCTTCTTGATTTCCCGCGCACAGGCGAGGGCCTCTTGGTGGTACGCCGAAAACAGCGAGGAGATCCCCACCAAATCGGGACGCTCGCCGGCCACCGCCCGGCCGACATCCTCCGCCGTCGCGCCAAAATGGTAGTAGTGGGAGAAGGTCGAGAAGGGACTCCGGTCGGGATGAAGGTAGTACTCTCTTAGGTACGCGAGGTCACGGGGAATGGGAACCGTTCGCCGACCGAAGGCCTGGTGAAAATCCCTGACCACCACCTCGGCACCGCGGATATGCCTTTTGACCGCCGCCTTGAGCAGGCAGAGCCCCAGAGGCTGCAGGCGGATCGCCGTGTCGTAGAAGTCCTGCACCGGTGGTTGGAGGAGAAGAATCTTCATGACGGGCGTTGCAAATGGCCGCAATGGGAAAGCGCCGCAGTGGATGCATTCCATTCTGGCGGGCGATGCCCACCCTACATCCTAAAGTTCAAGAAGTTGCCGGGTTCCGGACCCGCGCTAACGACCGGCAGGGTGGTCTGCGACGCAAAGCGCATCGGAGCCACTACCTTCCTTCGCCCACAGAGAGGCCCCCCGGGCTTTCCACCAAAACCCCGCTGGAAGGCCGGGCCTCCCTCTCCACCATCGATGCCGCGATCACGCCCTGGCGTGACGCCTTTGCAGAGCAGACCATCCCTGCCCCATCGATTCATGCCTTCCGGTGGGCAATGCCCACCCTACACCCTAATCGCGGCTGGCCTGTCCCGGCTGGACCCCCGTATCCGCTTATAGCAGAACAGATCGAACATGTGAAGAAAAGGCGCACGTCCCTTTTCCATTCTCGCCGCGGTGGGTTATTATGGTTGATGCCACAGTTGTTCACGGCTCACCAGCTCCCCCCTTCCGGCGCGGGTCAGAGAAAGGGTTCCATGGATCATCTCAAGCTGCTCTGCGATATCGGCGAGTTAAACTGGATCTTCAGCGACAGGGCGAGCACGAAGGCCTTCCTCCAGAGAATCGTCGGCATCGTCGCCACCCACATGCGAGCGGATGTCTGCTCCATCTACCTTTTCGATGAAGGGAAGTGCGAGCTCACCCTCAAGGCGACCAAGGGGCTCCATCCGGATTCCGTGGAACGGGTGAGACTCAAACTGGGTGAAGGACTCGTAGGCCTGGCTCTGCAGCAACTGGAGCCCGTCTGCGAACCTGTCGCCAGTACCAACCCTCACTTCAAGTTCTTCCCCGGTATCCTCGAGGAACGGTACGAGTCCTTTCTCGTGGTCCCCATTTTACGGGGAACGGCCAGGATCGGCGCCCTCACCGTGCAGCGGCAGCAAGATTATCCCTTCGGCGACAAGGATGTCCTGGCCCTTCGCGCCGTGGCCTCGCAGCTCGCCAACATCATTGAGAATGCAAGACTTCTCTTCTCCCTCCAGGAGGGGCCGCGGGCGGTGGAGGCGGTTGACGACCTCGGAGATCTGAGGTTCATCAAGGGGCGGGTCGCCTCAGAGGGGTTCGCCTTCGCCGAGGCGGTGGTAGTGGACAGGGAGCGGTTTCTCGGCCAGGTGCTCTCTCTGGATGTCGACCGGTCCTACACCGCCGATGATTTTCGCCGCGCCGTAGCCCTGACCGAGAGCCAGCTGCGGAACGTCCAGAAACTTGTCGGGGAGAAGCTCTCCGAGGACGCCTCCCTTATCTTCGCCTCCCACCTTTTGATGCTCAGGGACCGATCATTCTTCGGGGCCATGACCGAGCTCATCGAGGCCGGCGAAAGCCCACCCGCCGCCGTTTTCAAAGTGGCCAAACATCTCATCGACCTTTTTGCGCAGACCGAGGACCCTTACATTCGCGAGAAGGCCCATGACCTCAAGGACCTCACCATGCGGCTCCTCGGGAATCTTGTCGCCGAACGGGAAAACGAGAGCATCTGGCATGGGCGGATCGTCGTCGCCCGGGACCTCTTCCCTTCCGACCTGCTCCAGATGTCCTCGGAGGGTGTCGCCGGGCTCGTTTTCGTCGGGGGCGGGGTGACCTCCCATCTCTCCATCCTGGCGAGGTCTCTTCGAATCCCTCTCGTGATCGTCGATGCGCCCCGTCTCCTCGGCATCTCCGAGAAGACCATGGTTCTTCTTGATGGGGAGACAGGGAACGTCTACGTCGACCCTCATCCCAGCGTCGTCTCCAACTTCCAGGCAGCTCACCTGGCACGAGCGGCGGTCCAGGCGGAGAAGGAGTCCGTTCAATCGATCACCCTTACCGCCGACGGTACTCGCATTCACTTGCTGGCCAACATCAACATCTTAGCCGACCTCAAAGGGGCCCGGGAACTGCAGGCGGAAGGGATCGGGCTCTACCGCACGGAACTCCCCTTCATCGTGAGGAGCACCTTTCCCTCCGAAGAGGACCAGTACGCGGTCTACCGGAGGCTGGTGGAGGGCATGCCCGGGCGGCCCATAGCCTTTAGAACTCTCGACATTGGCGGGGACAAGGTCCCTCCGTATCTGCACCATCCCACCGAACACAACCCCTTTCTCGGTCTTCGTTCCCTCCGCTTCTGTCTTCAGAACAGGCCTATGTTCGCCGACCAGCTCCGCGCCATCCTCCGTGCCGGCGCCGGCGCCCAGGTGAGCATTATGTTTCCCATGGTTTCTTCCCTGGAGGAGTTTCTGGAGGCCCGCGACATCCTCTTTTCCTGTAGGGACGAGCTGGCACGGGAGGGAATACCCCATATCCACGGGCCGCGGGTCGGCATCATGATCGAAATCCCTTCGGTGGTGGATCTGATTGACGACTTTGCCCGCGAGGCCGACTTCTTCTCCATCGGCACCAACGACTTGATCCAGTACACCCTGGCGGTGGACCGGACCAACGAGAAGGTGGCCAACCTGTACGTCGCCCACCACCCTTCGGTGCTGCGAACGATCAGGAGGGTCATGGATGCGGCGCGATACGGGCGCACCGAGGTGTCCGTGTGCGGGGAGATGGCGAACGACGAGAAGTACCTGCCCTTCTTCCTGGGGATCGGCGTCCGGATCCTCAGCCTCGATCCCCTGTACCTTCCCAGGGTGCAAAGGGCTATCGCGAGGATCCACCTTGAAGACGCCACCCGAATAGCCCAGGAGGTGCTCGCACAAACCAGGGTAGACGCCATTGGCCGCATCCTCGAAGAGTACCAGAGGACCTCTCTTCGCGGGATCGGACAGGCCATCGCCTCCTAGCCCGCATTATGCACGAGCCACCGGCTGCAACGGGAGGAGCAGAGATCTCCCTCACGGACGTTCTTACCGGCATGTACCGGCGCCTTCTCACGGCCTACGGGCCCCAGCACTGGTGGCCCGCAGACAGCGCCCTCGAGGTGATCGTCGGGGCTGTCCTCACCCAGAACACCAACTGGCAGGCCGTGGAAAAGGCCATCGCCCGTATCAAGGACCGGGGGCTCCTCTCAATCCCGGCACTTCACGAAACCCCAGTAGACGAACTCGCTCACCTTGTCCGTCCAACGGGCTATTTCCGGCTCAAGGCGCGCCGTTTAAAGAACCTGATCGAAATCCTGGTCGTTGAGTACTCCGGCGATCTGGAACGGATGGGGAAGCTCCCCACCGGCCAACTGCGAGACCGGCTCCTCGCGGTGAATGGCATCGGACCGGAAACCGCAGACAGCATCCTTCTCTACGCCTTTCGCCGGCCCGTGTTCGTGGTCGACGCGTATACCCTGCGGGTCATGAGCCGCCATCGCCTTGTCCTGCCGAAGGCGGCGTACGGGGAGCTCCAGAGCCTTATCATGGGGCACCTGCCCCCTGATGAGGCCGTATTCAACGAGTACCACGCCCTTCTGGTACATGTGGGGAAGCGCCATTGCCGCCGGACCCCATCCTGCCCAGGATGCCCTCTCGAGCCTCTTCTGCCCTAATCTGGCAGATCGGTCCGTGTTGGTGGGCAATGCCCACCCCACACTGCCCGAACCTTCTACCGCAGCCCTGGTTAGGGTGTGTCGCGCACCTCAGAGTCTTCCTGAGCGAGAGATGGAGATGATCAACCACAGCCCGAGAACGGTGGCGATGAAGTAGCCGAGGAGCCCAAAGATCGCCGTAAGCGATACAGTCTGCTCCCCGAAGAGATGAATCTGGAAGGAGAGAACTTTCTGTCCCGAGTTGAGGACGAGGGCCGCCGCCAGGATGGAGGCGGAGAGGATGATGCCGATGGTCAGCCGATTGAGACTTCTCTCGAACCTCCTCTCCAGGTCAGGAAAGCCGGTGTGCCAGATCTCGAGTCGCTGTTTGCCTCTCGCAACCTGGCTCAGGACGTCATGCAAAAACTTCGGCGCATCCCTCAGGTATCGCCCCACATCCCGGGACTCTTTACCGATCCTTCTGATGAGCTTCCTCGCCTCGTGGCTGCGTTCCAGGAGTTTCTTGGCGTACGGCCTGGTAAATTCGAGGAGGCTCACGTCGCTTCCCAGGATCTTTCCCAGGGCTTCGGTCTGAACCAGTGTCTTGAGGAGGAGTAAGAGGTTTCTGGGTAACCGGATGTGGTACTTGAGCAGGAGACGAATGATCTGGTCGTGGACATCCTTGACTGAGATTGCCTGGAGGGGTCGCCCGTAAAAGGTCTCGCTCACATCTTTCAGGTCCGCCAGGAAACTTTCCAGATCCATGGTTGTCTCGTCGAGGAGTCCCGCCTCCTGGAGAGCCTCAATGATCATGTCGTAATCGTGCTCGGCGTATCCAAGAAAGATCTGGGCGACCTCGAGCATCGCTTCTTCATCCAGGTAGCCGGTGATGCCGAAGTCGACCAGGCTCACCCGACCGTCGTACCTGACGATGGTATTCCCTGGGTGGGGATCGGCATGGAAGAAACCGAACTCCATGAGCTGTCGGGAAAAGGACCGAAGACCGATAAGGGCGATAGATTTCGGATCGATGCCGTGGGCGCGCAGTTGATCCACCTGGTCGATCTTGATCCCGTCTACCCGCTCCATGACGAGGATCGACTTGGTCGTGTAGTCCCAGTAGACCTTAGGGATGGCGAGCTCGGCGGTATCCCGAAAGTTGTGGGCGAACTTCTCGATGCTCCCCGCCTCAATGAGCATGTCCAGCTCTTTGAAGATTATGCGCTCAAACTCCCGCACTAGGTTGACCGCTCCGACCAACCGGCCCACCTCGAAGCTCTTCTCGATCCTTTCGGCAAGGTAATGCATGAGCCGGATGTCTTCCCGTATCTGCTTGTCGATCCCGGGGCGAATTACCTTCACCACCACCTGCTCCCCGGTGGGAAGGCTCGCGTGGTGGACTTGGGCCACGGAGGCGGCGGCAAAAGATTCGGAATCGAAACGTGGAAAAGCCTTGTCGAGGGGCCGCCGGAGTTCCCGTTCAACCACATCCTTGATCTCGGAAAAGGGGACCGGCGGCACTTGATCCTGAAGACCTCGTAGCTCCTCGATATACTCCGGCGGCAGGAGGTCGAAACGGGTGCTGAGGAGCTGCCCCAGCTTGATAAAACTCGGGCCGAGCTCCTGGAGGACAAGGCGGAATCGCCGCGGGGAGACGGCACCCGCTTTTAAGCCTTTGGCGGCATCAGCCCGAGCCGGCTTCCGGATGAAAAGGCGCTCGCCCACCTCGCCAAGCCCATGTTTGACCAGCACCTTGGCGATTTCCCCGAGCCTCTTCATCCCTTTCAGGCCGGCCATGCCCTTCGAGAA
>JAGFXI010000450.1 GCA_017861095.1 Deltaproteobacteria bacterium
GGACAAGGGTGGAAGCGTGAGCTCCTATGTAACGAGGGCGGTGAAGATCATTCGAGAGAGCGGCCTGCAGTATCAAGTCGGGCCCATGGGTACAGCCATTGAAGGGGAGTGGGAGGAGGCGATCGGCCTCGTGGGCCGCTGCCTTGGAGAGCTCAGCAAAGACTGCGATCGGGTGTACATGACCCTGAAGGTGGACTACAGGAAAGGGCCTGGCGGCCGGATCGAGAGCAAGGTCAAGTCAGTGGGACAAAGTCGTTGAACTGCGTTAGGACTGTCGAGCCCTTAACGGCTAGTCCCAATGGTGTTCACTTAGGGTGTCCCTCGGAAGAAATCCCCCCTCGCCCCCCTTTGCGAAAGGGGGGTTGGGGGGATTCTTCGGAGACGGGGGCACTCTCGAACCTTCAAGTAACCTGTATTGCGACTAGCCCGCATTGGGCAGGAGAGGCCGTCGCAAGATCGTGGAGATGGCCGTGCCACCGGGCAACCATCCCGCGGTACCGCGGGATTCAGACCTAGCGCGTACTTGTTCAGTACGTCGCAAGGTGCGAGAGACCCGAGGACCCCCGGACGGCCATAGTCGCGGTCCCAGCAGGTGGTTCGTGTATAATGCGGGCTGGGGAAGGCTCAAGTCACCGGAGGAACCTTGATGGAGGCTTTTCGTTTTTCGAAGAAAGGGGATCAGGGGGGCAGGTTCAAGAGGATCTGATAATACTCGGCGCTGAGCTGGCCTGCGAAAGTGGCAACGGCGCGCCCTACCGGATGGAGGGGGAACGGACGGCGCGGCTGGAAGGCTGGATTGAGGTGCTGCAGAAGGAGGTGCCCCTTCCCCGAAAGTTCATCCACCCGGGGGCCAACGCTGTCGGTGCCGCGCTGGATCTGGCGCGAACCATCGTCCGACGAGCCGAACGCCGCACCGTCGCCATGAGGGAGGCAGGCCTCCTGGACCACGGGGAGGTGCACGCCTACCTCAATCGACTGGCGGACTTCCTCTTTACTCTCGCTCGATATGGCGAGGAGAAGGGGTAAGGGAGGTGGGAGGCCGCAGAATGCCGCTCGTCAGATAGGGTCCTCCCCTTTCGTGGAGGCAATATCGAGAAGGGTTACATCGCCGAAATCTACCGTTCGATACGCCGTGAGCTCCCTCAGATTCTGGAGGTAAGCGGTAAGCACCTCGAGTTGCTCCTTGATGATTTTCAGCTTCTTCTGGCTCTCCTGCTCCCGAGCCGCTGCCGCCAAGAGATCCACGTAGCCCATGATCACCGTGAGGGGTTGGCTGAAGAGGTGAGCCACGGTTTCCGCTGTTCTTAGAACTCCCTGGAAGCGCTGGTCTTCTGCCAGATGCCAATGAGATCGCCTGTCACCGCCGCCCCGTCTGTCGAGGCCGCTTCTCCGATCTTGGTCGCTTCTCCGGTCGTGGCCGCTCCTTCTTTCGTCGCCATACCTCCGGTCTTTCCCGCTGCGGCGATCGCCTCTTCTTCTCCGGTCGCCGGAGCCTCTCTCCTTATTCGCCATAGCTACTCCTTGACAACAGGCTCACGGAAGCCCAACCAAGGAGGGGGATTTCGGGCGGAACGCCACCGCTACTCCCGGTTGTGCAGGGCCTCCGAATACCAGCACGGCATCCTTTCGCATTAAAGATTCGTGCCAAAACGGATCGAAATGGCATTTCTCAGTTATTTCGTTGAATTCCCGGAAAGACCGAGCACGCGGGCTTACCCCCTGAGGGTAGTTCTCTGGAACTAAGTGGAAGAAAATTGCCGTTCTTGGTCGCCTCGACCTTTCTTGGTGCAGGAGGATGGAGCATGGTGCTGCTATTCCACCGTCGTTCCCTGATGAGGTTGGATCGTCCTGAGCCGCCAGCGTCGAGAAAACCCTTCCTTTGCCCTTGAGCTTCGCGGTATAAGGTCCCATGGAAACCGAACAAGGAGGATAACGGTCATGGCAAGAATACATACTCTGATCACGATGGGAATCCTTATCCTCGCCGTCGGCGCAGTGGTCACGGCGCTCCCCGCCAGCGCGAGCGAGGTGGGTCGCTACGAGGCGATCCAGCTCGATGCCACCTCGATCTTTGTGCTCGACACGAGAGAGGGCCATTGTTGGGTTGTGAATGCCACGCCGAGTGCTCCAAGCATGATCTACACGGGCCAGGTTCGTCCCGCGAAAAAGATGGGTGAAACGATCAAGCCGCCAAAAGAGAAAACGGATTAGAGCACCTCCGAAAGGGCTTGATCTCACCTCGGCAATACGTCACGGGGCTGAGCTAAAGCGCTCAGCCATCCTCTGACGGCAGGGCATACAGGCTCGCTGTCTCTGCTCTTCTTCCGCTCTGGATAGCCCTAAACCCACCTGGGCCGCCAGTAACCGAAGGAACTCTTCGTCGAAGCCAAGGGGTCTGAGCCCCTCGATGCCGGAGAGCTTCCACCCCTCAGGGAGGCGGCTGAGCGTGAGGCGCACGGCATTGGGCCCATGCTCGTCGCCGAGGAGAAAGTTGCGGCGACCTCGATATACGGCACTCACCCTGAGCTTGGCGTGCACCAGAGCCTGGTCGCCCCTGACCTGAATCCCAGGCGGCTCGACTAGCTCGATCTCAGGTGAGTCAAACTCTTGGTAGGTCCGTTCGAG
>JAGFXI010000121.1 GCA_017861095.1 Deltaproteobacteria bacterium
AGAGATCCCGCGCATAGTTGCAGCGAAGCTGTGGTATGCTGGCAGGGTCCCCATGGCACGCTGTGCCCGGGTAGGTAGGATCGAGCGGAGAGGAGCAGAGCATGCCCGGCCCTTCGGGGGAGAGATGCAGCAAGTGTTACTGGTGGGATCCCTTAGATCCCGCCTATGTGGAGGGTGACGCGGAGGGGCTGTGTCGCGTCAACCCGCCCGAGGTCCACGCGATCCATGTTGAGGAGCAGGGCTACGTGGAGAGTGAGGCGAGGACCGTCTGGCCCACGACCATAGCTGATGACTGGTGTGGAAGATTCCAGAAGAAACAGAGAGACAGGGGCAATGGCGCGCCTCGCTCCCCGTGATCTGACCTAGCCCGCAACTCTCGGGAGCCGGAGGCCCGTGGAGCTGACCCTGGAGATTCGCGGCATCTACGCGACCGCACTCACGAGGTTGTTTCTCGATCGGGGGATCGGCGTCGCCTCTCCCCCCTCTGAGGTCATGGCTGCCCAGGTGCAAAACGGCGCCGGCCTTCCAGCCCGCGGCTCGGCAGGCGTGCACATCACCGATATCCCCGGCGGCCAGGGAGTTCTGATCCGGGGCTCCGAGGAACCCGTAGGGCTCGTCGTCGATGCCATGAAGGCAACGCTTCGAGACCTCGTTTGCCGGCCGGCGCCGGACCAGGGGGTGGCGGCCGAGTTTCCCTGCCTGGCAAAATCCGTCCTGGATGACCTCAGAAATACCGCCTTACCCACCGTCTTCAACCACCATCGTCTTTCTCTTATCGCCCCCGAGTCCGTTGATCTCGTGGAGAAGAGAGACCTTGCCGAGCACCCCGAACGGAGAGAGTCCCTCAGTCGAGACCTCGAGAACGCTCTCGTCTGGGGCACCTACCGGAACGGAGCGAAGCTCAAGATCGAACACGTGAAGCTCGATGGGCCCATCTTGTACCTCTCCGAAGGGGAGATAATCGAGGTGGCTCCCGACGTGAGGCAGGTGACCCTCAGGCGGGGAGAGTTCAGAGGCAGGACCACTTATGACGGCCTCCACATTCCGAAGAACCACGGGGACTACGCAGTCACCGTCATACGGGAAGGAGAATGGTTTTACAAACACACCTACTGTCGGCGCCACGGGGCGCTGATCGGCACATATTACAACATCAACACCTTGGTGGAATTCTATCCTGACCGGATACGATACGTAGATCTTGAAGTGGACGTCGTTGCCTGGCCTGATGGGCGAGTCGAGATCACGGACGAGGATGACTTGAGGGAGAGGTGTGAGCGCGGGTACATCATCCCTGAGTTGAGAGACAGGGCCATGGAGACCGCCCACCGAATCTTGTCCGTCGCCCAAGCGGGTAGAGACACCAGCCCTGACCCATAGTTTTTCAGCGTCCTGCTATACAGAGACACTAAGCACTCGTGCGAGAGTTACCATGCCGGACGAGAAGGACCTATTGCCCCTGCGGCTTTCCCTGTGATACATAGATATGGTCCTTTCCATGCCGGAGCCCTGCTTCCCCCCGGCTTCGCATTCCGTCTCTGTCAATGGGCTCTCCAGCGATCATCCCCTTTCGCCGGCCTCCGGCCGTGGACAAGGACCACTCACCCCCTCTCTTAGCCCGGATGTTTCATGAATTGATGCCGCGAGACCGCGAAGATGGATGTGCCACCGGGCAACCGCAGGGTGTTGGTTCCGAGGCGTACTTGAGCGGTACGTCGCAGGGGCCAACACGCGAGGACGCCCGGAAGGACGACCAGATCTGCGGTCGCAGCAAGCGATTCATGAAATATGCGGGCTAGACACCGAACCAGGATCATCATGCGAAGAACGGGCTTTCTCTACGATGAACGGTACCTGCTCCACCGAACAGGATCCGGGCACCCCGAGTGTCCGGAGAGGCTCACCGCCATCTTTGCAGGCATCGCCTCGAGCGGGCTTCTCGAGAAAGTGCGCCGGATCACGGCTCACCGGCCCGACCTCGCCTGGATCGAGGCCGTTCATCCCCGGGATTACATCGAGCGTCTGGAACAGGCCTGTCTCAACGGCGAGACCGAGTTCCACGGCCCCGACAACCAGATGTGCCGGGCCACCTTTCAGGTCGCTCTCCTGGCCGCAGGCGGAATCCTGGATACCCTGGATCTCATCATGTCCGGGGAGCTAGACAACGCCTTCTGCGCCGTGCGGCCCCCGGGTCACCACGCCGAGCCCATGTATGCCATGGGATTCTGCTACTTCAACAACATCGCCATCGCGGCCCGATACCTCCAGAAACGCTGGGGCATCGGCAAAGTGGCAATCGTCGACATCGACGTGCACCACGGCAACGGCACCCAGCTCATCTTCGAGGCTGACCAGACCGTGTTCTACTACTCCATCCATGAGCATCCCACTTTTGCCTTTCCCGGCACCGGCCGCGAGTTCGAGATCGGGCGCGACAAGGGGCTCGGCTACACCAAGAACAGCATCGTCGTGCCGGGACAGGGGGATGAGATCTACCGGTTCCTGTTGGAGCGGGATCTGGTTCCTGCCCTGGAGATGTTTCGACCCGAGGTGATTCTGGTATCCACCGGCTTCGATGCCCACGCCGACGACGACATGGCGGACCTGAAGCTGACCACCGAAGGCTACGCCTGGGTCATGAGGAAAATCAGAGAACTCGCCGATCGCTTCTGCGGCGGCAAGCTCGTCTCCATCTTGGAAGGAGGATACTGCCTGGAGCGACTTCCCGAATTGGGGAGGGATCATGTCGCCATTCTTCTCGGGGACTGAGGGCCGGGGAGGAAGGAACTGACGTGTCATGATGCGCGTGCTCGCGGCCGGCTTTCATCCGGCGGGACGCGGCGCGAGGGCAATGGCACCCGGAAGGAGGAAGGGGAGAGGCCATGTTTGTAACCAAGGCGATGACTCGCAAGGTAGTCACGGTTCGGCCCGAGGATAACCTCCTCGATACGAGGGCGTTGATGAAGAGTCACAAGATCCACCACATCCCGGTCGTGGAGGAGGGCAACAAGCTCGTGGGCATCATCAGCGACCGAGACGTGCGCAGCGCCATGCCGTCGACTCTTTACTACGAATCCGGCAGCGAGCGAGAGCGGGTGAAGCTCGAGAAGTTCAAGGTCCGGGACGTGATGACCAAGAACGTGATCACCCTCTCGCTCCGGGACACGGTCCAGGACGCCCTGCTCCTGCTCTTGAAGTACGACATCGGGGGCCTTCCGGTCGTCGATGGTGACGGCAGGCTCGTGGGCATTCTGGCGGTGCGCGATCTCCTCCGCGCCCTCGTCAGCGTCCTTGGAATCGGTCAACCGGGCTCCCTTCTGTGCCTCCTCGTTGATGACAAGCTGGGCGAGACCAAGAAAATCGTGGACATCGTTTTCGAGGAAAAGATCCCCATCGGCAGCATCCTGGTGGCCCGGCACTGGGAGCCGGGGAAACGAGCCGTCTTCCCTTACCTCATGTCCATCAACGTGGGCTCGCTGAAGCGAAAGTTCCAGGAAAAAGGTTACACTATACTGGATCCGGAGGAATGGTACCTGGAGGACGTGGAGCGGACCAAGGAGGAAAGGGTTCCGTAGCCCGCATTATGCCCGAGACGCCGTCGCGAGATCGTGGAGATGGTCGTGCCACCGGGTAACCATCCCGCGACACCGCGGGACTCGGACCTGAGGCCTGCTTGTCAGTACGTCGCAAGGTTCGAGACCCGAGGACGCCAGGCTTCCGGCTGTGCAAAACCGGGCAGCACCGGGGGCAGGGATGGTCTGCGGCGCAAAGCGCATCCGGAGCCTCTACCTTCCTTGGATGACAGCAGTGCCCCCCAAGCTTTCCACCACATCCCCGCCCAAAGGCCTGGCCTCGCTCTCCACTATGAATGACGCGACTATGCGCCTTTGCAGAGCGGATCTCCCTGCCACTGCCCCACTCATCGCGGCTGGAAGCCGCTCCCACAGCGTTGCTCCTCACAGAGCCTACAGCTCGGAGGGAATGACGGCCATAGCCGCGGTCGCAGCTGGTGGTTCGTGCATAATGCGGGCTAGCAAACGACAGGAAGGAAGATGGAAGGGCTCCCCGTCCAGGCACGACCGTCTCCTTGTTGCAACCAGCCCCTGAAAGGAAAGTGCTCCGTGCCTCTCTGTCCCGGCACGGAGCACCCGCCGAGCACCCCGCGTCTACGAGGTCACTCTCCACACAACCGTAAGGACGACCTCGGTTTTCCCCTTCCCCGACTGAGGGAAGACGAAGGCCTGGATCGCCTTTCGGAGGCATTCCGCCTTGTCACCCAATGTGGTGGTCACGGCGCGAACTTCATCGACCGCTCCGTCCGCCCTCACCACCAGACGGTAGGTCACCTCCCGTACGGTCAGCCCCTTGCCGGTGAGGCTCTTTGCACAGCAGGCTTCCAGCTCCTGCACCTTGGCCCGAAGAGCCCTTTCGATGGCCCCCCGATCCAGATCGCCCTTCACATCCACAACCCTGACCTCGATCCGCTCCGTCTTGAGGGCTTGGCTGTTATCCGCCGTCTTGCCGCCCTCGTGCTGGACCTCCAGGGCCTTGGATTCGGGGGCGAGGGCCAGCGACTTCGCGAACCCCATGGGCGCCGCCGCACTTCGCGCCACCCCACCCACCGCCAGGTCGGACACTCCTGCCGGCAGCGGCAGGGGTTGCTTCACCGTTACGACCTCGCCGTCCGCCCGCTTGACCTTGTCCACGGCGACAAAGGAGGTGTACTGGGTGAGAAGGCTATAGCGCAGCCCGAGACCGGTCACCTCCTGCACCCGGGCATCGTCTTCGCGGAGCAGGTTGAGGTCGGAGAGCTGCATGATCCGTTGACGGGCCCAGAGGAGGCGAAGGGCCGAATTTCCAGGCGAGGCCATGTCGCTTGCGATCCGGATCACCCTCCTGGAGTCCCCCGCCGCCGTCTTTCCGTTGATCACGATCTCGCCTGCGGGCTCACCCTCGTACTTGCCGAATACCACAACCGGCCTCAGGGCGAAGAGGTCGGGAACCGCCACGGGCTCCACCTCCCGTGCCTTGAGACCCTTGAAGGTCACGGTGATGTTGGTGAGAACCGGGCTCTCGATGTAGCGGCGGAACCGGTCGGCCTGCTTCGGCGCTTCCCCCTGGGTGAGCACCACAAAGGGCTCGCCCCTTCCCACCCGTGCCATCCCTTCGATGATATGGCGGTTGACGGCGCTGCCGATCCCGAAGGCGAAGAAGTTGGCCTGCCCGAGCTGGCCTCGGATCAGTTCAAACACCTGGGGCTCGACGCTTACATAGCCGTCCGTGGCGATGACCACGACCCGGGAGACGCCTTCAGTCCTCGGGAGATCGAGAGCGCGCGTGAGAGCGGGAAGGATCTCGGTCCCGCCGCCCCCATGCTGGGCGCGGATCCAGTTGAGGGCCTTCTCCTTGTTTGCCTTCGTCGCCTTGAGGGACTGGCCGTCGGCAAGGACTGCGGAGCCGCCGGAGAAGAGGATCACGTTCATGAGGTCGTCAGCCCTGAGCCCGGCAATGATCTCCTCCATGAGACGCTTGGATATCTCCAGGGGGAATCCGTGCATGGAGCCAGACACGTCAACAATGAAGATGTACTCGCGGGGCACCACCGCCTCCGCTTGAACGCGAGCTGGCGGCTCCATCATGAGGAGGAAGAAGTTTTCATCCTTCCCGTGGTAGAGGAGGGCGCCGGTCTGGATCTGGCCGCCCGCCAGACGATACCGGAGGACGAAATCCTTGGCGCCGGCCGTGCCGTCATCCTTCACGACCACATGGGCGCGGCTTTTTCCCGCGTATTCCACTGCGATCTCGTGGCTGGGGCTCGTGAGCTGCGCCATGGGGATGCCGGTATCGATATCTACTGTCAGGCCGAAGCGGTAGGGAGCCGCCTGACCGGAGTGGAGGTAGGGATTCTCGACCCATCGCTCCGTAACGGGAGCGCCCGCAGCCGGTGCCTTGGAGTAGCGGGGACCGACCACGGTGGGATAGACAAACTCGTAAACCGTCTCTTCCGGTTCGATCAGCTCCGTATACCGAAGGACCACCTGGATCTGGTCTCCGGGGAGGATGTTGGCCACATTCATCTGGAACACGTTGGGCCGCTGCTGCTCGAGGAGGGACGCGGTCCGGCCGTCCTGCTTCGCCTCTTCGTAGGTCCTGCCGCTTCATGATCTCCGCCTCGATCACCCGCTCGCCGATGGTCATCCGCATGGCATGCACCGCGGCCCGGGTAGAGCCAGGAAAGATATAGACGGCCTCGAGGGTTTTCTTTCCCTCATTCTTGTACACCTGGGTGACGGTGACGTCGGCGATCACCCCGGCGATCTTCACATCCGCCCTGGTGCCCTTGAGGGGCAACCGGTCGGTTTCGGGGTCATCACTCTGGACGAAAAAGTAGGGTGCGAGGGTCTTGTCCTCACCCTGCTCCGGAACCGGCCCGCGCCCCTGACCTTCCGCCCGAGGGGTAAAGGCAGGGCCGAGAGTCACGGCAAGGAGCATCATGAGGACCACGAGCGGTCTCATCTGGTTCGTCATGATTCAGTCCTCCTGTTCGATGTCGTCTCACTCGCTGAAATCTCTCTGACCCCTCCTACGCACGAACCCGGCCCGCGGGTCTAACGGCCAGCCAGCTCCAATGTACGGCGGGCTCTGCCCACCGGAAACTCACAACCCACGCTGCGACGGGAGGCCGGGTGGTCTGCGGCGCAAAGCGCATCCGGAGCCTCTACCTTCCTTGGATGACAGGAGTCACCTCCAGGCTTTCCACCACAATCCCGCCCAAAGGCCTGGCCT
>JAGFXI010000122.1 GCA_017861095.1 Deltaproteobacteria bacterium
CCTCCTCACCGAGTTTCCTGACGTGTTCCCCTGCCTTCTTTTGCAGACGCGCCTAGCCGAACTGGAGATGAGCAGCGGGCACCTCGATGCGGCCCAAAGACGGCTCGACGGCCTCATGGCCAGGGTTCCCGCGGATCCCCTCGCTGAGACGTGGATGGTCATGACCTCAAGGCTCCGCGAACTCCGGGACGTGGACATGCAGGCCGTGGGTTGTGTCCTTCCCTTAAGCGGAAGATACAAGGGATACGGCGATCGTGTGCTCCGTGGGATGGGAATGGCGGCCCAGATCTCCGGGACCGGCGACACCGGGGTCAGACTGGTCGTCAAGGACAGTGGGAGCGATCCTGAGACGGCTGCGGCGGCGGTGCGCGAACTCACGCTCACCCACAAAGTGGCCGCGATCATCGGGCCTCTCAGCAGACAGGCAGCAGAAGCCGCCGCCTCGGAGGCGCAGAAGCTCCAGATTCCCATCATTACTCTCACCCAGAAGCGGGAGATTACCCAGGTTGGCGACTACGTGTTCCGGGATGCCCTGAGCAACGAGCAGCAGGTGCGGGCCCTGGCGGAATATGCCGTGCTCGGTCTCGGTCTGCGGCGGTTCGCGATCCTTTATCCGCAAGATGCCTATGGCGGCCGGCTGACGCAGCTCTTCAGCTACGAAGTGAGCCGGCTGGGAGGCGAGGTGCGGGGAACGGAGGCCTACAGTACATCCCAGACGGATTTCGCTTACCAGATCAAGAAGCTCCTCGGTCGCGCATCCTTCGGCCAGAAGACTGCGCCGCCGGAGGTAGGGTTGCCGGGAGAGGAGACGGAGGGGCCCGACGAGCAGCAGGAGCCAGGGTCGATTCCTGAGACCGGGATCCCGGTGGATTTCGAGGCCATGTTCATCCCCGACGGATACGACAAAGTCGGCTTGATTGCCCCGCAGCTGGCCTACCACGACCTGACCGGGATCAGGCTTCTCGGCATCAACCTGTGGAACTCCCCCAAGCTTCTCGAGATGGCGGCTCCCTACGTCGAAGGCGCGGTTTTTGTAGACGGATTCTTTCCCGACAGCGAGAGGCCTATGACTCGCCAGTTCGTCCAGAGCTACCAGGAGACCTTTGGGGAAATACCTGGATATCCAGAGGCGCAGGGCTACGATGTCATGCGTCTGGTAGTGGCAAGCTTGGAGCAGCGTGGAGTGACCACTCGACCACGACTCCGCGAGGCTCTTCTCGCGGTTCGGGATCTCCTGGGAGTGGAGGGCATGGCTACGATGGCACCGGCACGGGAGGTGGAACGGCAGCCATTTTTCATCGCAGTCCAAAAGCGACGGATGGTGGAGATTCCGGTGGATATCACAATTCTGGAGAAACGGCGGCCGACGATACAGGCCCCGGCCGGTCCGGGAGCGCCGCAAGGACTTCCACCAGAACCTGACGCGGCGATGGGAAAGCCGCAGCTATAGCGTCATCGGAGAGGACAACCCATGAAGATAACCCCGGAAGAGGTGGAACACGTGGCACGGCTTGCCCGTCTGGAGGTGAGCCCTGACGAGAAGGAAGAGCTCACCCGGCAAATGAACCGGATCCTTCAGTATGTGGAGAAACTGAACGAGCTCGACACCACAGGGGTATCCTCGACCTCTCACGCGATCGACCTCGAGAATGCCTTTCGGGATGATGCGGTAGAGGCATCTCTCTCGCGGGATGTTTCCTTGGAGAACGCGCCGGAGTCAAACGGGGCGGAGTTTGTGGTGCCGCGGATCATCTAGGCGGCGGCTCCGGATGCGGGCGGGTGGGCTGCGGCGGGGGAGTCTCCTCGGCACGGTTGCGTAGTCGCGGCATTGATAGTGGAGAGGGAGGCCGGGCGTTGTTGCGTGGATGCGGTGGAAAGTCTGCGGGGCATTCCTTGGAATCGGAGATGAGGTAGTTGCTCCGAATGCGCCGTGCCTCGGAGACTCCCCCGCCTCCGGCGCCGGTTGCATCTCTACCCAGGAAAACGAAGCTTCAGAAATCTGATCACGGGGGACTCCGATGGAGCTCTATCGACTGACCATACATGAGCTTCGCCACCTTCTCGATCGGCGTGAGGTGAGCGCCGAAGAGGTGACTCGGTCCGTCCTCGAACGTATCCGGAAGTGGGAGCCGAGGATCGGGGCCTACCTGAGCGTTCTCGAGGAGGCGGCGACGGAAGAGGCCCGACATTTCGACCAGCGGCAATCCTGGCGGGAGCCCGCCCTCCTGGCCGGAGTCCCGGTCGCGGTAAAAGATGTCATCTGCACCAAGGGGATCAGAACCACCTGCGGCTCCAGGATTCTCCGCAACTTCGTGCCGCCCTTCGACGCCACGGTGATGGCGCACCTCAGGGGTGCGGGCGCCATCCTTCTCGGCAAGACCAACATGGACGAGTTCGCCATGGGTTCCTCGACAGAGAACTCGGCCTTCGGTCCCACCCGTAACCCCTGGAACCCAGCCTTCATCCCGGGCGGATCGAGCGGCGGCTCCGCTGCGGCGGTGGCTGCCGACGAGTGCGTCGCCGCTCTCGGCTCCGACACCGGGGGCTCAATCCGCCAGCCGGCATCTCACTGCGGCGTCGTGGGGCTCAAGCCGACCTATGGCCGCGTATCGCGCTTCGGCCTTGTTGCCTTTGCATCGTCGCTGGATCAGATTGGGCCGTTTACCAAAGATATTACCGATGCGGCGCTCATGATGAATGTGATCGCAGGCTACGATCGGCGAGACTCCACGTCAGTACCGGTGGAGGTTCCTGACTACCGGGATAGTCTTGTGGGCGGGCTCCGGGGGATCACCATCGGCATCCCGCGGGAGTATTTCGGCGAAGGGCTGGATTCCCAGGTGGAGGCAGCGGTTCGCGCTGCCATTCGAGTGCTGGAAGGACGCGGAGCCCGGTGCGTGGATGTGTCGCTGCCCCACACGGAGTACGGTGTTGCCGCCTACTACATCGTTGCGCCGGCAGAGGCGAGCTCAAATCTGGCGCGCTATGACGGGGTGAAGTACGGGTTCCGCCATCCCGCCTCGCGGGACAGCCTGATGGAAATGTATCAGAAGAGCAGATCGGCGGGATTCGGCCCGGAAGTGAGGCGACGGATTATGCTCGGCACCTACGTCCTGTCGGCAGGATATTACGAGGCCTACTACAAGAAGGCGTCCCAGGTCCGGACCCTCATCAGGAAGGATTTTCTCGAGACCTTCAAGGTATGTCACGTGCTGGTGACTCCCGTCGCCCCCACCCCGGCATTCGCTTTGGGTGAGAAGGCGGACGACCCTCTCCAGATGTATCTCTCGGATGTCTTCACCCTTCCCGCCAGCCTGGCCGGGATTCCGGGTCTATCCCTGCCCTGTGGCTTGAGCAGCAAGGGGTTACCCATCGGTCTCCAGATCCTTGCACCCCACTTCCAGGAGGGGTTGACCCTCAGAGTGGGTTACAACTTCGAACAGGAGACCGACTTCCACCGCCGTTGTCCACCCGAGTAATGCCCGCCGGACGGATGAGGTGTGGGAAGAACCAGCCCGGCCGGTCAACGTAGGCGCGCCGGCGCCATTTCTCCACCCGTGAAAATTCTCTTCCCGCTTGCGACGCTGTATCACGCCCAAGGGAACTCCCGGGGTGGGAAACAACCCTTGGGCACCACCGTGATTCCTCGAGGGGTGACGGTGAAGCGGGTCCGATCTTCCTTGGGGCTGTAGCCGATCTCCGTGTCCGGCGGGATCTCGTTATACTTGTCGATGATCGCCTTCTTGATCTTGCAGCCCCTTCCCACCACCACGCCATCCAGGATGACCGATTCGTCGACGTTGGCCCAGCTCCGCACCACGACGTTATGGCCGAGAACCGAGTTTCGCACGACGCCACTGACAATGGAGCCGTTGGCCACCAGTGAATCCAGGGCCTTGCCCACACGGAAGCCTTCGGGCCGTTCGTTGGAAAAGATGAATTTGGCGGGCGGCGCCTGGATCTGATGGGTATGAATCGGCCACTTGAACCCGTAGAGATTGAAGTAAGGATCAACGCCGGTGAGATCCATGTTGGCGTTCCAGTACGCATCCAGGGTGCCGACATCGCGCCAGTAGCCGGAATCGCGGGTCTGCGGCTGGAGACGGAGCTCGCGGTCGCCGCTCTCGAGGGTGATGTATACGTAGTCCTCAATCCGGTTAAATTGGCGATAGGGGTACGCGTAGATGCGGTGGGTGTTCAGCATCTTGGGAATAATCTCGCCCCCGAAATCGTGCTCGTCGCCGGACTTGAGGATTTTGAGGAGAGTCTCGGCGCGAAACACGTAGATTCCCATGGAGGCGAGCACGTGCCTCGGATCCCCAGGGATGGTCTTAGGGTTCTCCTTGGGCTTTTCCTGGAAGCCGAGAATGCGGAAGGTATCGTCTACCTCGGCGATGCCGAACTGGTGGGCGATACTCACGTCCGCCTCCAGGAGCGAGATGCTGAGGTCGGCCCCCTTCTCTTCGTGGTACCGGACGAAGAGGCTGTAGTCCATCTTGTAGATGTGATCTCCGGAGAGGACCAGCACGTAACGGGGCCTGACGCGTTCGATGAGATAGATGTTCTGCCGGATGGAGTCCGCAGTTCCCCGGTACCAGTCCAGTCCGGTACGCTGCTGGGGCGGGACCATTTTCAAGAAGTGCCCCAGCTTCTGGCTGAAGATGTTCCATCCCTCCTCCAGGTGGTCGAAGAGCGACTGGGACTTATACTGGGGAAGGATGATGATCTTGTAAACCTGGGAGTTGACGCAATTGCTCAAGGTAAGGTCGATGAGCCGGTAAATGCCGCCAAAGGGGACGGCGGGCTTGGCGCGGTCCTGGGTGAGAGGCATGAGGCGTTCGCCCCTGCCGCCGGCCATGACGAAGGCGAGCACATCTTTCATAAACCGATCCTGTCGCGGGGGTCAAAGAAAACGCGGTGCGTGTAATTCTAATATCCGTTGCGAGAGCCTAAATGTCAAATCAACCACCGGCTCTTGGCGGCTGGGATGGCCTCCTCCGCCGCAGTAGCCGTCGAGTGGGCTGTGCCCACCACAAAAGGAGTGGCAACCATTCGGTGGGCCGTGCCCACCCTACATCCTGCGACGCTCCACCAGATTGCGCTGCGAAGTAAATCAGGCCCATCACAAGAGGAAAGGCGGCTATCCGGTGGGCGGTGCCGACCCTGCATCCTCTCCAAGGGGGGGCCGCTCAGAACAGCGCCTCAACGAACTGGTCGGCGTCGAACTCCCGCAGGTCATCGAGGCCCTCGCCCAGGCCGATGAAGCGGATGGGAATCTGGAACTCGTGGCAGATACCGACCACGATCCCGCCTTTGGCCGTGCCGTCCAGTTTGGTGAGGACGAGGCCGGTCACACCCAGCTCGCGGTGGAACAGACGGGTCTGGGCGACGGCGTTCTGACCGGTTGTGGCATCGAGAATGAGGAGGACCTCGTGAGGGGCGCCGGGAAGCTGCCGCTCGATCACCCGCTTCACCTTCTTGAGCTCCTCCATGAGATTCACCTTGGTGTGGAGCCTGCCGGCGGTGTCGATGAGAACCACATCAGCACCTCGCGCCTGGGCTGCGGCTACGGCATCGAACACCACCGCCGCGGGGTCGGCACCGGTCCGCTGTTTCACGAGCTCCGCTCCGACCCGCTCGGCCCAGGTCGCGAGCTGCTCAACCGCCGCGGCCCGGAAGGTGTCGCCCGCAACCAGCATCACCCGAAGGCCGACATGTTGATATTGGTGTGCGATCTTTGCCAGAGTCGTGGTCTTGCCCACACCGTTTACGCCGATGGCCATGATCACGAAGGGCTTCTTGCACCTCACCTCGAGAGCCGGGGCCTGAACGGTAAGAAGGCGGCGCATCTCCTCTTTGAGGTGAAGCCGGAGCTTATCCGCGTCGGCGAGTTCCCGGCGATGGAGCTTCTCTTCCATGGCCTTAATGAGCTTCTGCGTAGTGTCCACGCCGAGATCAGAGCTGATCAACACCTCCTCGAGTTCCTCGAGTAACTCCGGTGTTATCTCCTTCTTGCCGCGAACAAGCGCGTCGATGCCGCCGATGAGGAGCTTACGGGTCTTCTGGAGCCGTTCGCGCATCTGACGGAAGAAGCCGAACCCGCGCTTCTCTTCCGGTTGGGCTTCGATGGGAGCCTCGGCCTC
>JAGFXI010000451.1 GCA_017861095.1 Deltaproteobacteria bacterium
GGGCCATGGCTGAACCGGCGCCATGGCCCGACTTTTTTGCTCCAGGGTGCCGGAGCATCCTGCCTCCTGTCGCCGCGATCCGGGCGATTCTTGTTCCCCCCATTCCCTCTCGCCGAGAGAGGGGCTAATTTAATCTCTCCCTCAATAGCTTACCTCTTCCTTGTCGAAGATCCAGCCTTTTCGGCGGGGATGGGAGAGGCTTAGGGTGATGGGTGCCTCGGGTCAGCGCTTATGGGTATAACCTTCGCCCCCCACGGCGAACCGTCCCGGCGAACGTGATCCTGTTCGAGGAGGAAACTCCTGGATTCTATCCTTCGTAGTGTGATAGGGTTTGGAGCGTGAACACCTCCCATTCCGCGGGGCTCCCTTCCCACAGGGCACGAGTATTGCACCCCAGGGAATTGATCGGGGTCTGGTGGAGGGGGCTCATTCCTCCCTTGACGCACGTGGCTTGCTGAAAGAGAATAGACGCCATGAATCAGCCACGACAGAGCGCGCCGAAGGCTTCTGCCTCAGCGCCGAAGCCCGCGGGAAACGCCCAGGGGGCCGCCATGACTCGCGTCTCCATGGATATCGCCTACCTGAGCGAGCTCATGGCAAAGCGGGGCATCATCACCCAGGAGCAGAAAACCCTCATCGTCAAGGCGGCTCCGGCCCAGCAGCACAAGTTGGAGAAGATCAGGGGGCTCAAGGGGGACGCCTGTGCTCCCGGCCTCCGGTCTCCCGAGAAGGTCACCCCCGTGGATGTGATCGCCTCCATGAACCTGGAGACGGAGAAGGGCTCCGAGGGACGCCTCGACGAAGAGACCGTCATGCGGGCGGTGGCCGAAGAGCTTGAGGTTGGCTTCAAGAGGATCGATCCCCTCGAGCTGGATTTGGAGGTGGTGACCCAGAACATTCCCAAGTCCTTCGCCTTGACCCACCTGGTGCTCCCGGTGGAGGCGTCTGCGGAGGCCTTGACCGTCGTGGTCTACGACCCTTTCAACCGGCAGGCCCTGGAAGATATCGAACGGGTCACCCGGAAACGGGTCCGGATCCTGATCAGCACCAAGACTGATATTCTCAAGACCATCTCTGAATTCTATGGGTTCCAGCGATCCATCGTCGCGGCCGACAGCCAGCTGAGCCGGCCGCTCGTGGACCTGGGGAACCTGGAGCAGCTCACCCGGGTTCAGGCGAGCGGCGAGATCTCCTCGAGCGACCAGCACATCACCAACGCCGTTGACCACCTGTTCAGCTACGCCTTCGACCAGCGGGCGAGCGACGTCCACATCGAGCCCAAGCGCGAGCAGGCCGGATCAAGGTGGAGCGAAACGGCAAGGAGGCGGAGATCCGCCTCTCCACCATTCCTGTCGCCTTCGGGGAGAAGGCGGTGCTCCGGATCCTCGATCCCGACATCCTCCTCCAGGACCTCGAGGGCCTCGGGTTCTCATCGGCGGAGCTCATCAAGTACCGGAAGCTCGTCGATGTTCCCCACGGGATCGTGCTCATCACCGGGCCGACCGGGAGCGGAAAATCCACGACCCTTTATTCCAGCCTGCGCTACGTATCGAGCGAATGCAACAACATCACCACCGTGGAAGATCCCATCGAGATGGTCCACGAGCAGTTCAACCAGATCGCGGTGCAGCCCCAGATCAACATCACCTTCGCCAATATCAGGCCGCCCTCACCGGGCATCTCGTCCTGAGCACCCTGCACACCAACGACGCCCCCAGCGCCATCACCCGACTCCTCGACCTCGGGGTGGAGCCGTTCCTGATCTCTTCCACCATCGTCGGGGTTGTGGCCCAGCGCCTGGTGAGGAGGATATGCCCTCACTGCACTGAGTCCTACCGGGTAAGGGTCGCCGACCTGGGCCCCTTGCCGCTCAAGGCGGCGAAGACGGCGCCGAATAAGGAGCTGGAGCTCAAGATGGGGAAAGGCTGCCGGCAGTGCCGGCAGACCGGTTACCTGGGCCGGATCGGCATCTTCGAGGTGATGCCCATGGATGAAAAGCTCCGGGAGCTCACCAACAGGGCTGCCTCCCTCGCCGATCTCCAGAAGGCGGCCACGGCAGGGGGCATGAGGACCCTGCAGCAGAGCGCCATCGACAAGATGCTCCGGGGGATCACCACTCTGGAGGAGGTGCTCCGGGTGACTGTCGGCGAGGGGTGAGATCTTCGCTCGGCCTCCAGAAAAGCGGCAGGGCGGGACCATTTCCGCCCTGCCTTCCACCTCAGCGTAATCTCGAGTGACTCGGCTACTTCCCTTTCTTCCCTCCGCAGTCCTTGCCATTGTCAGCCTGTTTCTTGCACTTTTTGCTCGGCACGATCTGGACTGAATCACTCCC
Organism: Deltaproteobacteria bacterium; assembly: GCA_017861095.1. Lineage (GTDB taxonomy): Bacteria > Desulfobacterota > Syntrophobacteria > BM002 > BM002 > JAGFXI01. The sequence continues at coordinate 2,333 of JAGFXI010000451.1, forward strand.
CTGGATGGACTTGCCGTCCTTCGTCTTCGCGGTCAACACCGCTTCCACGCTGTCGCAGGTGAGGTCCTTGAGATCCGGGATCCAGAGGACGAGGACGAGATCCTTCTTGTGGTCACGGTTCACATTCATCGGCTTTGAGCAAACCGGGCTCCCCCCGGCGAACTTGACGCTCGTCGGGTTCACATTGGCGGCGTCGAAGCTGGAGTCGCTCATGACGGCCACGCGGACGAAGCCTCTCGAGTCAAGATTGATCGCGTTGTACGGATTCCACGGCCGAAGGTTGATGGTCACGGTGATGGGGTCGGGCTCTGCCGGCAATTCTGGCTCCGGTTTCTTAAGCCAATCGAGGATGTTATCGACGAGGGGCTCGTTCACGGCCTCGCGGGTTGCCTGCGCTGAGAGCCCGGACAGGGGCTTATCGCCGACGAGACTCGTATCGCCCATGAAGAGGACGTGTCCCGCTCCCACCTCAGCGGCTACGACAACAACGGGGTTAAAGGCCCAGGTATAGTCGTCGTAAGCGTTGACATCGCCTGCGATCACGACAAGAGGAAACGTCTGCTGAAGATCTGCGGCAGGATCCGAAGAATCAGGATTAGCGGGAGAGAATAATGAAGTGCCGCTCTGGTAAACAAACTGTGTGACCCCGGAGGGCTTGGAGAAGAGCGGATGGGACTGCAGGGCTGAGGGAACAGGGATGGTTAAGGTTTGAATTGGCTCCCAGTTCGCATCAAAGCTCTGGACGAGACCCCCCGTGAAGCTAACTCCGAATGCCGCCGGGAGCGCATTGAGTGGCTGCGGCCCAGCGCCGCAAAGCACCCAGAGTCCCCCGCCGTTCTGGACATAAGACCTAACCGCGGCCACCTCGTTAGCCTCGAACTCGGTGCTCGGCTGGGTCACCAGCAGGAGGGAACAGTCGCTCAGCACCTGTTCGGTCAACGGTTCATCGAGGATGACTTCCCATCCCTTGGAGACCAGGACACTGGTAAACCCGCTCACATCGGCGTTCTGGCCATGGCTGCGGTCGATCACCATCTTGGGCGCGGCGCCCGCAATCCCTGCCCCACCGAGGAAGAGCAGGAAGACTGCAAGTAGGGTGCAAAGAACACCTTTCACTTGTAACATGGCACCACCTCCTCTTCTCCCGAAAGCGGTTCATGGCATGGTTCCGCCTTCGATTTTCCCACATTTCCAATATCCGGTCTTCCTATCTGCAAGCGGGGTGCCACAACACTGTAATTCATAACATATTGTAATCGCATTATAAATTGTATTTTGCTGAATCACTCTGGTCTGAAAAATGACA
>JAGFXI010000123.1 GCA_017861095.1 Deltaproteobacteria bacterium
TCCCACAACGCAAAGATTTCTGCGCTGGCCTATGCCCACCCTACAACTTCATCTTCACGGCCACCACCGGAGGCAGGGTGGTCTGCGGCGCAAAGCGCATCCGGAGCATCTACCTTCCTTCATCGACTGGAAGGCCTCCCGAGCTTTCCACCTCAACCCCGCCCGGAAGGCCCGACCTCACTCTCCACTACCAATGGCGCGACTATGCGCCTTTGCAGAGCAGACTCCCCTGCCTCCCGCTTCTACGCGCCCGAGACACAGGGTGATCATCACCCGAAGGACTTCGGGACGGGGACGGAGCGCGGGTCCTGCGCCGGTCAGCGGGAGACCGCACTTACCCACCCGGCCGCAGCGCGGCCGGCAACCCAGCCGGTGGAAAAGGCCGCCTGAAGATTATAACCTCCCGTATCGCCATCTACATCCAGCACCTCTCCGACAAGGTAGAGCCCTTGGACCAAACGCGAGGCCATGGTCCGGGGATTCACCTCCCTGGTGTCCACTCCGCCCGCGGTGATGATTGCTTCCGTGAAGGGCCGGTAACCGGTCACCTTTAGGCGAAAGTCCTTGAGCCACGCCCGAAGGCGGCGGCGCTCCTGGAGCGTAAGCTCGCTCGCGAGCCGCTCAGGAGAGATACCGGCCAGCTCCAGACAGACGGGGATCAAGGTTTGCGGGAGCAGCCCCTTGAGGACCGTCCGCAGCCGCTGCTTGCCATGGGACCGAAGGTCGCGGAGCAGTCGTTCGTCCAGCTTTCGTTCGTCCAGGGCCGGCTTGAGGTCGAGGGAGATGGCCACCGCCTGGCCCTGGCGGAGCCCGTCCACGGCCCGTTTGCTCAGGGTGAGAATGATGGGGCCAGAGACCCCGAAGTGGGTGAAGAGCATCTCCCCAAAGAGCTCGGCGACTCTTTTCCCGTTGAGCCGCAGCCGCACGCGAACGTTACGTAAGCTGAGACCTTGAAGCTGTGGGGCAAGATCGCCGGCCGTCTCCAGAGGGACGAGTGCCGGACGGATGGGAACGATGGTATGACCCAGCGCTTGCGCCAGTCGGTATCCATCTCCCGTGGACCCGGTAGCCGGGTAGGATGCGCCGCCGGCGGCAAGGATCACCGCAGCCCCTGAGTGTATTCGGCCGCCCGAATCGTCCCGGGCGCCACGGTCCCTCCGGCGGCAAGGTATCGGTGCCACCTGTACTCCCGCCACCCGGTCGCCGTGAACGATCACTCGCTCAACCGGCGCCCCTGTGACCATCGTCACACCGACGCTTCTCACCCATCGTACCAGTGCCGCCACAACGTCCTGGGCCCGGCCGCTTGCCGGGAACACTCGTCCGCCGCGTTCAGTGACGGTGGGCACTCCCAACTCGCCAAAAAAGGCGACGAGGTCGGCGGTGAAGAATTGTGAAAAGGTCTGCCGAAGGAAACGGCCATTCTCGCCGAAATGAGACAGAAACTCGGGCAGGGTGGCCACATTGGTCAGGTTACACCGCCCCTTGCCGGTAATCCCCAGTTTCTGCCCCGGGTTTCGCGTCTTTTCCACAATGAGCGTTCTTGCTCCCTGCTGCGCAGCCTGTCCGGCTGCCATGAGCCCGGCTGCACCACCCCCAACCACGATGACCTGGTAGTCCTGCCCTCCGCCCCTCGGGTTGGTAACGGTACAGTCCCGCTTGTTGGCGCTAGCAGTCATAACCTTTACAGTGTGGCGGGCGAGACGATTGCTGCGGGCTAGTGATACCTGCCATCGAGTCCAGAAGCGGGCGGTGCATAGACAGCCACCAGCGTTGCCAGACGCTCGGCGATGCTCCACACGATCTCATCGGGGACGCCATCGAAGCCTGCCGACTGGAGACGGAGGTCGATCTGATCGTTCACATAGTCCACGATCACGAAGAGCCCCTCGGCGGTCAGGGCAACCTCGGTAGAGAACAGATCTAGACCGCAGAGGAGCGCGATAGATTCCGCGATTTCACGAAGAGGGCTGAGGCGGTAGCGGCATTCCTCGGCAAAGGTCACCCGGTGGTATACGTGGGTCCTCGTGTCCCACCAGCAGGGATACACCTTCCCGGCGCAATAGAGCACCCGAAACCATGCCGCTCGGGAGCCGAGCTCTATGGGAACGATTTGGGCCTGCAGGAGATACTTGTCCGTTGGATGTTCCTGCCGCGCTGCCACCACCTGGTCAACGGAGGTGGCCTCAGTGATCACCCCCTCCCCGCCACCACCGTGAGCGGGTTTGATGGTGAAGTTATTGCCGAGGAAACTCAGATCAAGGGGCGGAAGCGACGGTTCTTCCTGGTAGGGAGGCAGGATGATGGTCAGGGGGGTAGCGAGCCCTGCGCTCATGAGGGTCGGATGCATGGTGGTCTTGTCCCACGTGCGGCAGGCCTGTTCGTATGGGTTCAGGTGATAGGCGGTGTGGGTGTGGGCCCAGCGAACGAGATGCAGGAATCTCGGATCAGTATCAGAGGCTCGGTCCAGAAAGACCTTCGTCCTGACCCTCCCGTCAACGAGAAGGGGCAGCATCTCCTGCAGGTTAGACGGCATGATCTCAATTACGGACAGCCCCTGGATTCGGCAGGCGGTACGGAGGAGCCTGACGAAGTCACCGTCGTATTCCCAATTCCAGGCTATCCCGAGGTCGAACATGCACATACGAGTTCCTGAGAGTGTCGTTCTCAGGGGCATACCATAGGTCTTAGCGGCCGGAGGTGAACGCCAAGGCCTGTGGGTCGTCGCCGTCTGAGGTGGGTCCGGAGACAGAGCCCGGAGAATAAACAGATTACTCGGCTCGGTTGATCCGGTCAACTACCTCTCGGAGCCGTCCCATGTTCTGGCGGTTGAAAGGGAACACCAAACGAGGCAGGGAGGCAAGCTCTCCGTCCCCGGTCTCCTCGGGAAGTGGACCGGGGTGGAGGCGAAACTCGCCTTCATTGAGGATATCGCTGAACTCTTCGGTCAACCGTTGGACCAGGCTCTCCCTGATAAGGTGATTCAGGCGGAACACGGTTGATGCCCCCACATAGCGCATCGAGTGATAGACACGGTAGAAGGTAACGACCTCGTCGACCGCGGCATCCACGCTCTCCGTGATGTGATAGAGCCGGGTGTCCTCGGGCGAGATCTTTCCCCGGTCGACCATGTGCCGCCGGATGAACCCATCCCAGCTTTGCCAGTAGTCGTCCTCCGGTGACTGCACTAGGACGACTGGGATCACATAGCTCTTTCCCGTCTGCATCAGGGTGAGGGCCTCAAAGGTCTCATCCATGGTGCCGAAACCTCCCGGGAAGCAGACAATGGCGCTCGTCTCTTTCACGAACATAAGCTTGCGGGTGAAGAAATACTTGAAGGTGATGAGCTTGGTATCGCCCTTCATGGTGGAGTTGGCCTGCTGCTCCATGGGCAGGCGGATATTGAGACCGAAGCCGCCGTCCCGTCCGGCGCCCCGCTGGACTGCCTCCATGATGCCGGAGCCCGCACCGGTGAGCACCATGAAGCCGTGCTCTCTGATCTTGCGGCCGAAATCGAAAGCCATCCGATATTCCTCCGAGGTCTTGCCCGTTCGCGCCGACCCGAAGGCGCTCACTTTCCGCAGGTGTCGGTAAGGGGCGAACACCTTGAAAGCATACCGGAGCTCTTTTACCGCCTTGTTCAGCAGTTTCACATCAATCCGCGCTGCTTGATCTCTCAGCAGATTTACACTGGATTGGATAAGCTCCGACGTGAGGTCGTGATTCTCCGCACCGGTGAAGGGACTCAGGAGGTCCAGGATCAGTTGATGTTCCCGGCGAGATTCTTCCATGTGATCAAGCTTCACCGATCCTCGAGGCACATGCCCTCCTTACATCGAGCCAGTTCCCTTTGCGGTCGATAGACAGGCTTCAGGTCCGACGCGTCGGCGGGAAGCCCGGGACCTCCGGCCCGAGGCAAAATGCCCGGTAAGGAGAGTCCCCCCTTACCGGGTCTTCGGTCGTGAGCGGGTGTCGCGGGCAATTGGCCTTGCAAATCTTCAGCCAGTTTCAGCAAATGAAACGCCGAGCCCCGCCTGCTTAACGCATTTCCCGCTCCACCTCGGCAATCGCCCGGCGTCCACGGCCGATAAACTGATTTTTCTATCATAGACTCGATTGCCGCGGTATTGAAGAGGGAGATGAGCGGCCGTTTTTTCTGCTTGACAAAGAGGGTTCCCTCAAGTAGCTTGTTTGGACACGCTTACACAGATCTGTTTACATCCTTTTTTTACGAAAATCCAACATATTGGGGAGAAGCGAGCACGAGTGGCTCTGGGGAGAGTTTTTTTATCTCTGCACAGCGCATACCGGGCCACGAGAACGTTTGGTCTGCTCGGTATGACTGATCGGTCCGCCCGTGTTCGATTCGCGGGGTCGTGAAAAGACTTCGCGAGTCCGCGCCGATGGATTCTTGCTTTGAGGTTTTATCTATCATCTACTCAAAAGGAGGTGGTCGCTCGCACATTGTTTCTTCGGAGTCTGGGAGGCTAACGCGTATCCCACTGAATTGGCGAGGAGCCTTTCACAAGCTAGCACAAGGAGGAATCAGCACATGAGTCCAATCATTGCCTTTGCCCTTGCATGTGGTGCACTGGGAGTGGTCTACGCCTTGATCACTGCATCATGGGTAGCCAAACAAAGCGCTGGATCAGAGAAGATGATCTTCATCTCTGATGCCATCAAGGAAGGCGCCATGGCCTTCCTGAACCGTGAGTACAAGACCGTTGCCGTCGTTGCCGTGGTCCTTGCTGCCTTGCTGACCTTCCTCGGCATTTGGACGGCGGTCGGCTTCATCATCGGCACTTTCGGCTCCGCCCTTACCGGTTACCTCGGCATGATGGTTAGCGTGAAGGCCAACGTCAGAACCACCGAGGCCGCCAAGCAAGGGCTTCAGCCGGCGTTGAGCCTTGCCTTCAAGGGCGGCTCCGTTACCGGCGTCATGGTGGTGGGCCTCGGCTTGCTCGGCGTTGCGGGATACTACCTCTTCGTCAGGTCGGTCGCCCCGGTTGACGACGCATTTCACGCCCTTGTCGGCCTGGGCTTCGGCTGCTCTCTCATGAGCGTCTTTGCCCGTATCGCCGGCGGCATTTACACCAAGGCGGCTGACGTGGGTGCCGACCTGGTCGGCAAGGTCGAGGCCGGGATTCCCGAGGACGACCCGAGGAACGCCGCGGTCATCGCCGACAACGTGGGCGACAACGTGGGCGACTGCGCCGGTATGGCGGCAGATCTCTACGAGACCTACACGGTCACCCTTGTTGCCGCCATGCTTCTCGCCAAGACCGTCTTCAGCGCGGAAAGCATGTGGGTCCAGTTCCCCCTCCTCATCGGCGGGATCTCTATCGTTGCCTCCATCATCGGAACCTACTTTGTCAGGCTTGGGAAAAGTCAGTACATCATGGGCGCGCTCTACAAGGGGCTCGCCGTTTCCGGCGTCCTCGCCGCGATCGCCTTCTTCTTTGCCTCCCAGTGGTTCCTTGGTCTTCCCAATGTCGAGCCCGCCTTTACTGCGACAGGCGTGTTCACCACCGCCCTCATCGGCCTCGCCCTGACCGGTCTGATCGTCATGATCACGGAATACTTCACCTCCAAGAGCTTCGCCCCGGTGAAGCACATCGCCGCCGCAAGCGTGACCGGCCATGGCACCAACGTCATCGCCGGCCTGGCGGTGAGCATGAAATCGACGGCTCTCCCGGCTCTCGTCATCTGCGGCGCCATCATGTGGGCCTATTGGCTGGGCGGCGGGCTCTCCGGGAATCCGGGCGGCGGCCTCTTCGCCATTGCCCTCTCGGCCGTGGCCATGCTCTCCATGACCGGCATCGTCGTCGCCATCGACTCCTACGGGCCCATCACGGACAACGCCGGCGGTATCGCCGAGATGGCTGGGCTGCCTCCTGAGGTAAGGGCAGTCACCGATCCCCTCGATGCGGTCGGCAACACCACCAAGGCGGTCACCAAGGGCTACGCCATCGGCTCAGCGGCTTTGGCCGCCCTTGTGCTCTTCGCCGAGTATTCAAGGTCTTTTGGAACGGGGCTCGCCTTCGACCTGGCCGATCCCAAGGTCCTGATAGGCCTGTTCATCGGCGGTCTGCTGCCCTTCCTCTTCGGCTC
>JAGFXI010000014.1 GCA_017861095.1 Deltaproteobacteria bacterium
CCCCATCCGTCCCCTGTTTCCCAAGAACTATCGAAACGAGACCCAGGTGATTGCCACCGTGCTCTCGGTTGACCCGGACAATGATCCCGACGTGGTCGCGATGGTGGGGGCCTCGGCGGCCCTGGAGATTTCCGATGCCCCCTTCCGCGGACCTGTAGCGGCGTTGCGCCTTGGGAGAATCAACGGCGAGTTCGTCGTGAACCCCAGTGCCCGGGAGCTGGAAACCAGCGAGATGCACCTCACGGTCGCCGGAAATCGCCAGGGAATAGTCATGGTGGAGGGTAGCGCCTCCTTTGTGAACGAAGATGATCTCGTGGAGGCCCTGTTTTTCGCTCATCAACAAATGCAACCCATTTTGGATATCCAGGAGCAACTTAGATCTCGTTGCGGGAAACCTAAACGATCGCACACCCCGCCTCAGGCGAACAAGGAGCTCTCGGACCGCTTACTGCCGCTCGCTCAGCAAGGTATTGAGGAAGCCAATCGTACCGCTGAAAAACAGGAACGGTATGCAAGACGTGCTGCCCTGATTGAAGGGGTGATGGAGCAGCTCGGGCCGGAGTTTGCCGAACGTCGATCCGAGGTGATCGAGGTTATTCATCAGCTTGAGAGAAAGTTCGTTCGCCAGATGATTGTGAGGGAGAAGACCAGGATCGACGGGCGAGGCCTCACCGACATTCGGCCTCTTGATTGCAGGGTCGGCCTCTTGCCTCGTACCCACGGTTCGGGGCTGTTCACCCGGGGCGAAACCCAGGTGCTCTCCGTTGTCACCCTTGGATCCTCGTCCGACGAGCAGAAGATCGAGGCCTTGGCGGGCGACGCCTTCAAGACCTTCATGCTCCATTATAATTTCCCGCCCTACTCCGTGGGCGAGGCGAGGATGCTCCGCGGTCCCGGACGGCGGGAGATCGGTCATGGCGCTCTGGCCGAACGGACCATCAAGGCGGTCATGCCGTCTCATGAGAATTTTCCTTACACCGTCCGGGTGGTGGCCGAGGTCTTGGAATCCAACGGCTCCTCCTCTATGGCCTCCGTCTGCGCCAGCTCTCTCGCGCTCATGGATGCGGCCGTGCCCCTGAAGACCCACGTGGCCGGAATCGCCATGGGGCTCATCATGGAAGGTGACGAGGTCGCCATCCTGAGCGATATCCTCGGTGACGAGGACCACCTAGGCGATATGGACTTCAAGATTGCTGGAAGTTCGGAGGGTGTCGTCTCTCTTCAGATGGACATCAAGGTGCCGGGAGTCTCACGAGAGGTTATGCGTCGAGCCCTTCACCAGGCTCGGGACGGACGAGTTGCCATTCTGGGGAAGATGAACTCAGTCATTGACCAGCCACGTGCCGAACTCTCGCCATTTGCGCCGCGGATCGTCACCATCGAAATCCATCCGGACAAGATCCGGGACGTCATCGGGCCGGGCGGCAAGGTAATTCGGAGCATCATCGCCGAAACCAATACGAAGGTGGATGTGGACGACTCGGGCAAGGTGGTCATCATGAGCCCTGATCTGGCGGGCTGCCAGAAGGCCGTTGAGATGATCAGAAAGCTCACTGCCGAGGCGGAGGTCGGCCACCTGTATCTGGGGAAGGTGCGGAAGATCACCGATTTCGGCGCCTTCGTGGAGATCCTTCCCGGAGTGGACGGACTCATCCACATCTCCCAGTTGGACCACAAGAGGGTTCAGCGGGTCCGAGACGTCCTTAATGAGGGCGAAGAGGTGCTTGTCAAGGTGCTGGAGATCGACAAGGACGGCCGTATCCGGCTGAGCCGAAAGGCGGCTCTCGGGGAATCGATCGGTGGCCGTCCGGTCGACGACTGACCAAAGACCAGGGTTCTTTTCTAGATCTTTCACGACAGACGATCAGGACGCAGAGACCGGCCCGGTTGTAATCTGAGGGGGCGCATTTGTACCAAAAGACGATCCTGGACAACGGCATCCGGGTAGTCACCGAGAAGATCCCCCATCTCCATTCGGTCTCGGTGGGTATCTGGGTGGACGTCGGCTCCCGGGACGAAGAGGAGCGCGAGGGCGGGCTGACCCATTTCATCGAGCACATGCTGTTCAAGGGCACCGAGAGGCGAAGTGCTTTGGATATCGCCAAGGAGCTCGACGCCGTGGGCGGCATGTCCAACGCCTTTACCGCGAAAGAAAATACCTGCTTTCACGCCAAGGTGTTGGATGCCCACCTCGCCCTTGTCGTGGACATCCTGGGTGACATCTTCCTGAATTCGGTCTTCGACGCGGGGGAAGTTGAGCGAGAGCGCCAAGTGATCCTCCAGGAAATTACCATGGTGGAGGACACCCCAGACGAATATGTGCACGTCCTCTTCCACGAGAACTTCTGGGAGCCTAATCCCTTGAGTCGGTCCATCCTAGGCGACGCCGAGACGGTGCAAAGCTTCACGCGAGAGATGTCCCTCGCTTACATGCACCGGTCCTACCAGCCGGAGCGGATCATTCTGGGCGCTGCGGGAAGTGTGGATCACAACCTGTTGTTGAGACTGGTCGAGTCCTTGTTCCGCGACTTCTCCCGCCCCGCCCAGCCCATGAAACGCACCCCGCCTCCACTCAACGCCCGCCTCGCCCTGTACCCCAAGGACCTCGAGCAGATCCATCTCTGCCTGGGAACGCGGGGCACCTCTCTCGTCGAGGAGACTCGCTACGGCTGCGGGATACTCAACGTGATCCTGGGCGGCAATATGAGCTCCCGTCTCTTTCAGGAGGTCCGCGAACGACGGGGTCTGGCCTACTCTATCTATTCCTTCCTTAACTCTCACAGTGACGGCGGAATGCTCGGCATCTACGCCGGAGTTCGCCCCGACACTCTCGAGGAGACACTGGGGCTCATCAGAAAAGAGCTGCGGCGGCTCAAGGAAGAACCTATCAGCGATACGGAGCTCAGGGAAGCCAAGGAGCATATCAAGGGCGGCATGTACCTGAGTGCCGAGAGCAGCGATAATCGAATGAGCAGGCTGGCGAAAAACGAAATCCAGTTCGGCCGGTTTGTTGCCTACGAGGAGATCGAGGCGGGCCTCGACGCGGTGACCTCCGAACAGGTCATGGCGCTTGCCCAGAAAATCTTTCAACCGGTTTCCATGGCCCTCGTGCTCCTGGGCCCTGTGGATGGCCTAAAAATCGACCACACCTGTCTCGATGTGTGAATACCCTTCTTGCCTTTGCTCCTTCGGGAGCGTTGCTGGGCCCGAGCAGGCGGCCCCTCCCCGGAACTCAACTTCTCCCATGATGTGACCGGAGATTCCCATGGCGGATAGCTCCGACTGGCCAGCGCAATTCCCCCGCGAGCCCATTGTGATCCCCATTCGTCGGGTACGGGGGGAGATGGACAGCGATCTCCCTCTACCCCGGTACATGAGCTCTCACGCCGCCGGGATGGATCTCCATGCGGCAGTAGACACCGATCTCACTCTTTCGCCTCAAGAGATCGCCCTGGTACCCACGGGAATCTCGGTCGCCATTCCCCCCGGCTTCGAGGGTCAGGTCCGGGCCCGTAGCGGCCTCGCCTGCACTCATGGGCTGGCGGTGATTAACGCCCCGGGTACGGTCGACAGCGACTACCGCGGCGAGATCAAGGTCGGCCTCATCAATCTTGGGAAGGGCCCTTTTGTCATCCATCGGGGTGATCGAATTGCCCAGTTGATTATCACCCGGGTGTATCGTATCGATTGGGACCTCCGCAGAGAGCTGGATGATACGACTCGCAATGAGGGCGGCTTCGGCCACACGGGCCGGTAGGGATTGTCGGCAAGACCAAAGCGACGCGGTGACACGCTGACGCGGCGACGGGGCGAAGAAATCTTATCTCACTTCATCCTGCGCGCCTCCGCGTCAGTGGATTGGGCGAAATGACTGTAAATTTTTCCGTACTGGCCAGCGGCTCCAAGGGGAACAGCATCTACGTTGCCACCCCTGGGGTCCGACTCCTCATCGATGCAGGTCTGAGCGCCCGGGAAATCGAACGACGTCTGGAACGGATCGGGGTGAGAGCCGAGGATCTTGACGCAGTGGTCATCACCCACGAGCATCGAGATCACGTGAGCGGTCTCGGGCCCCTTTCACGGCGTTATCGTCTCCCGGTTTTTCTAAACCGGGCCACCCGTAGGAACCTTCCCGACCAGGTGGGACGCCTCACCGACTGCGTTGAGTTTACCACCGGGCGATCCTTTTCCGTTGCGGACCTGACTATCCACCCTTTCTCCCTCTCCCACGATGCCGCCGACCCGGTGGGACTCACCCTGGTAAACGGCGAGTCGAAGGTGGGGATCTGCACCGATCTTGGGAAGGCGACCCGCTTGGTGCAGCACCATCTCCAGGAATGCCGCTTGCTCCTCCTTGAGGCCAATCACGACGTGGGGATGTTGACGAAGGGCCCCTACCCTTGGTCCCTGAAACAGCGGATCAGGAGCGCCTCAGGTCACTTGTCTAACGAGGAGTCTCGGGAGCTCCTCGCCCGTGTGCTCGGCGACACGCTCGAACGGGTGATCATCGGGCACCTGAGCGAGGTGAACAACCGCCCGAAGACGGCCCTAGAGGCCTTTGCCGAGGTACGTCATGCCTGGAGTCTCCAGCTGATGGTGGCCTCCCAGCACGAACCGTCCGAGATCATCGCCCTGCCCTGAGTTCACCTGAGTCAATCCTGATTCCGGCCGAGATCCTCGAGGGTCATCATTCTCTCTCGCGGCTCCCGAGCCGTTTCCCTTTGGACCGCGTGGAAGTCAGGCAAGAGATGCTTCAGGAGAATTCGAAGGAGAACATACCAGAGAAGGAAGATGGCAAGGAACCCCACGGCAGGCGTAATAATGCTGAGGGGATACGAAAGGGGGAATGTCACCTCGCTGAAGCGCGACTCCATCCAAGCAAGGGCGAAAGGCACCGGCCACAGGGTGGCGGCGCCGGCGGCGAGGTGGGCGAAAAAATAGCGGCCGAAGGCCTCGTTCGCCTCCTTATTGCAGGCGGTGTAACTCGCCTTGTCCCTGGAGAGGATCGCCTTGAGAGAGAGATTGTGCATCTTTACCGTTTCCCTCTCCAGGCTCCCCATATGAGACCGATTAATCATCCACACTACGAGGCCGGTCACCTTCCCGATCAGCACGCACCAGAGGGAGAGAACCAGAGTGCCGAGGAAAAATCCGGCGACTGGGTATCCCGGCCAGCGGTAGGGCGAGATCAAGATAAGGTCCGCCCAGATCCAGAGCTGGTGAAGCAGTGCCATACGCAGCAGTTCCATGCAGGGGCACGCCGAAGTTCCCCCGACGTTGCCCCTGTTCTTTCCAGCCACCCCGTGCCAGTGATCAACCGAACGCTGCTCTACCCGAGCAAGAGCTTCATGAGATCCTTCCCGACAAACCCGAGGAGCACGTAGTCGATGCCCACGTAGAATGCCAGGACAACGAAGAGCCGCTTGAGCCAGATGTCCGGGATGTACTTGGCCGTTCGCGGGCCGATGATAGAGCCCACAACGATCCCCACCATCTCGAGGCCGATGAGCGACCAGTGCACAATGCTCCCCTGCTGAAGGTAGCTGAAGATGCTCGTGATCATGCCGACGAGCACTGCGAAGGCGGAGGTGCCGGCGGCGAGATACATGGGAAGGCCGGAGATGCTGGTCAGGAAGGGGACGAGGAGAAAGCCGCCGCCCACGCCGATAAAGGATGAAATCGCGGCGATGACAAAGCCGCCGATAACGGGATAGAAGGGATTGAAACTGAATTCCACGCCGTAGAACGTGAAGGTGAACTTGGAAGGGGTGATGCTCTGAACCTTCACACCCAGCGCCCTGGTGTCGACCTTCTCGCCGCTTCTCACTTTCTTCATCGTCGCCTCGAAGGCGTCGGCCGCCTGTTTTGCCTTCTTTTTCTTGGCCATCCCTGCAGGTGTCGTTTCGTAGAGCATGAGAATGCCCAGCGCGAGTACGAAGATACCGAAGTAGCCGACGTAGGCCTTGAACGTCACCTTGCCGGCGGTGAGCCAGGGAATGAGGTAACTCCCGAGGATGGAGCCGGCGGCGAGGGCGAGTCCAAGGGGGAGCACCAGCCTACCAAGCTTGTAGTAGTTGAAGGATGAAATGAGGGCGCTCATTCCGACAAGAAATTGGTTTGACACCCGGACCGAGTCGGTGATGAGCTTGTTCAAGGTCGGGGCGGTGTCTTTAAATTGAGAGGCATACTTGCCGATGCCGAAGACCGAAATGTGGCCGACGCCGGCCATGATCCCGCCAAAGGCGCCAACGGTGGAGAAGATCCAGCCGACCCAGACGGCCCAGAGAAAGGCGAGGACGAGGTTGGGTGACACGGCCCCGGGAATACCGAGGAACCCCGGCGCCGCCGTCGTATCGATCTGCCCTACTCCTGTTCCCCGAGGAGCCTGGGCGATCGAATCCGAAAGCCGGTCGGCCAGAGCCGGCTCGACTGCCGCCAGAACTGCAAGACTAATAAGGAGAGCGATAGTGAGTGTGAGAAATGCGTGCTTTTTCATCGAGAACCTCCTCAGATCAACGTTCCTCGCAGCCTCGTTAAGAAAAGGCCCATTCAGTGTGATCGGCCGTCTTCCTTGCTGCCGCGCTCGCTCCGGAGCCACGCCCCGTGGGGCCGTTCGGCCCCCCGTGCCGTTCTCTTTTGCTGAACATGGGCGGATTGAAGTCAGTTCGAGTGAGCTGGCGGTCGGATTCGCGGAAGTTTAATCATCGAGATCAGGCTGTTCAAGACAGCGTCGAGCTTTTTTCTCGGTGCCCGTCAACGGCTACTCTTCCAGGGCCCCTGCCACAAACAGATCGTACTCTGCCTTGGTCATGAGCCCTTCCACTTCGGCGGAATCCTTGACGGCCACGAGCGCGATCCATCCCTTGCCAAAGCAATCCTGGTTGATGAGATCGGGCTCCTCGGCCAACCGGTCATTCACCTTCGCGACCTGACCGGAGACGGGAGAGGTGAGCTCTACCTGAGCCTTGCCGGATTCTACGGTCGCAAAGGGGCCTCCCTTCTTCACCTCAGCTCCCACCTCGGGCAGGTCGACGTAGATGATCTTTCCGAGGGCCTCGGCGGCGAAGTCGCTAATCCCGAGGCGGCCGCCTTCGTCGTCGAGGCGGACCCAGACGTGGTCCTGGCTGATTCTCAATGTATCTCCCTCCATAGATCCTCCCAAGGGTCCGAGCACCAGGCCCTGTGTGAGGTCATAATCCAAGATCAAGCTTGTGGATCGAGCGGCCCCTCACGTCCTCACCCGCCTCCCAGACCGCCTCGGCCAGGGTCGGATGGGCGTGGATGGTTCGGCCGAGCTCATCGAGGGTCACCCCGCGGTTCACCGCCAGCGTGCACTCGGCAAGGAGGGTACTCGCATCGGGTCCGATGATGTGCATGCCGATGATCCGCTCACTCTCCCGCTCGGCGATGACCTTCACGAAGCCGTCGATCTCGCCGATGGCCTGGGCCTTGCCCAGGGCGCGAAACGGGAAAACTCCCTCACGGCAGGCCACGCCCCGCCGCTCACATTCCTGGCTGGTGAGACCAACGGTTGCGATCTCCGGGCTGGTGAAAATTGCCTCCGGCACCGCGTGCTCGACGACGGCGGCACTCCTGTTGCCGAGGGCGTACTCCACGGCGACGAGACCCTGATGTGAGGCATAGTGGGCCAGGAGGTGCCGCCCCGTCACATCACCGATGGCGTAGACCCCGAGCACGTTCGTTTGGCAGTGCTCGTCCACCTGGATGGAGCCCTGCTCTAGGTGGAGGCCGATTGTCTCGAAGCCGAGCCCTGCCGAAGCAGGCACCCGCCCCACGGTCACCAGGACCATTTCGGTCTCCACCTTCGTCCCTGACTGAAGCGTCAGCTCTACCCCGTGATCCGTATGCGCGGCAGTCACGGGAGGGTCGCCGAAGTGGAGCCGGAAGCGGCGCTTCTTGAGGGCACGGACAAGCTCTCTCGTCAGGTCCCGATCCAGACCCTTGATCGGCTCCTTGCTTCGCTTGCTCATGTGGATCTCGCTCCCGAGAGCACCGAAAACGAGGGCGAACTCGCAGCCCGACACACCACCACCAACGATGAACAGGTTCTTCGGGATCCGCCTCAACTCGAGGATGCTCCGGGTGTTGAAGACCCTCTCATGGTCCCACGGCAGGATGGCCAGGGCCATGGGTTCCGAGCCGGTGGCGATGATGAGATGTCGCCCCCGGACACGTTCTTTTCCCCCCTCTCGGGTAACGACGTGGACCTCGCCCGGCTCCTTGACCACGCCGGTACCGAAGATCAAGTTGACCTTGTGCCTCCAGAAGAGCCGCTCTACCCCCTGGCGAAGGTCGGTCACAATTTGCTGATTGCGAGCTACGATCCTGTCGAGATGAGCGGCGGGCTCCTTGCAACTCAAGCCGAAGGTCTCCGCCTTCCTCATTTGCTCAAAGAGTGTCGCCGACCGGTACATGGCCTTCGTGGGGATGCATCCCCAATTCAGGCAGGTGCCGCCCACATACTCCTTCTCGATGATGCACACCTTGGCCCCGAGCTGAGCGGCCCGGATAGCGGCCACGTACCCTCCCGGCCCGGCGCCGAGGATCACAATATCGTACAGGAACATGGGGTCACTGCTTCCCTTCCCCCGGCAACGGGAACATTCCTCGCCGGCGATCCAAAATAAGGTACGGCTGCCAAAAAACCAGGGGGCGGACACCCCTCCCCGCCCCCTGTGCCAGCGACACTAGTGGCTCAGATGTAGATTAGTTCGTAGGCCCTCGTTCCCAGCCCCACCTCCTCAGCGTAGGCGAGCTGGACGGTCCAATCGATGTGGGGATACACTCCCCGGAACTTGTCCTCCCCCGGGCTGCGGTTGCTCTGGAGACAGCAATCGGCCACCGCCGGCAGGGCATTGACGAGATCGGCCGAGGCCTGGTCGATGGCCACCGGGTCGCGGCTCGCCAGGATGCCGATGTCGTTCACCAGCGATACATCACTGAAGCCATAACAATCGCACTGAGGGGTGACTCGGGTTACGAAATTAAGGAAGAGGGCGTGTTTCTCCTTATTCTTCATGACCCCGACCGTATATTCCACCATCTTCTTCTGGAAGCGAGCCACATCGGAATCCCAGGCTATGGAGACCGCCTGTTGAGGGCAGACGGCGATGCACTCGCCGCAACCGATGCACTTGGTGGCGTCTTTTCTTGCCTTTGCCTTGACGAGGGTGATGGCGTCCGCCGGGCAGTGGGATACACACTCACCGCAACCGATACATTTCTTGGCATTGAACTTCGGTGAGACCTCGCAGTGCTGGGCGAGCTTCCCGCGCCGCGAGGCACAGCCCATGCCGAGGTTCTTGATGGCACCACCGAACCCCGCAAGTTCGTGCCCCTTGAAGTGGGCGGCGCCGATCATGGCGTCGGCGTGAACCACATCGGCACCGATATAGACCTCCTTATGAATGGGGAGATTCACCTCGACCGCCACCTCGGAGTTCCCCCTGAGCCCGTCGGCAATGGTGAGGGGAGCGCCGACCACGGCGTAGGCGAAGCCGTTTTCGATGGCGGTTGTGAGATGATCCACACTGTTGGTCCTGCTGCCCACGTAGAGGGTGTTGGCATCGGTGAGGAACGGTTTTCCCCCGAGCTCGCGGATTCGATCCACGATCTGCCGCAGAAATGTGGGCGAGATGTAGGCCGTGTTTCCCTTCTCGCCGAAGTGGAGCTTGACGGCCACCAGGTGACGGGGGCCGAAGACCTGATCGAAGCCGACCGCATCGAGGAGCCGATTGAACTTGGCGAAGAGATTTTCGCTGAGGCTGGCGCGAAGGTTCATGGCAAATACCTGACTGGGCATGAGTTCCTCCGTGAGTGTGAACCTGCGGATGATCGGATGTCGGTCACTCTAGATGGAATGAGTCACCCCTGTCAAGGGAAGGGCGAGGCGTTCAAGAGGCGGTATGAAGCCAAAAACTCCTTGGACCATAGTGCTCTGGCGGCACGTTTTTTCCGCTGCAGAGGGATTTTCTCGCCCTAGCTCCTGTGGTATGCTTCGGGTCCGATATGGGCGGAGATTCGCAGCGCCTGACCGAAACCTCAGGTCTTCGATGTCTGGCCTGCCTCAAGGACTCATCCATAAAGATATTCCCAGACAGTATGGCGTATCCGGCGCAAGCGATCTCGCTGGCATCGCTCGGCCCAGTGTTCCGTTATCTCATTGCCAGGCGCTTCACCTGGGGTGAGAAGATAGGCGGTCGCCTACGCTGAGACGCATGTGAGGAGGACGGTATGCGAAAAGAGGTCTACAGTATCTGTTTTATGTGCACCATCCGGTGCCCCATCAAGGTGACTGTAGAGAACGGCACCGTCACCTGGATCGAAGGGAATTCCCATCAGTTGAACGGCGCCCTCTGCGCCAAGGGAAGCGCCGGCACGGCCCTGCTCTACGACAGCGAGCGGCTGCGCTATCCCTTGATCCGGGCTGGCGCCCGAGGCGAGGGGAAGTGGCGGCGCGCCACCTGGGATGAGGCCCTCGACTATACGGCGACTAGGCTCAAGGAAATCATCGGGCGCCACGGACCCCAGAGCGTCGTCTTCGGCGAGCGGCAAAACCTCAACACTCACATCAGCAAGACCTTCATGCGCGCCATCGGCTCCCCCAACCACTTCACCCACGATGCCCTGTGCAAGGGCTCGGTGAACACGGCGTTCCGTTCCCTCACCGGGTACACCGACGCCCAGGTGAACATGGACTTCGCCAACGCCAAACATGTGATCCTGTACGGGCGGAACTTCTTCGAGTCCCTCCAGCTGAAGCCCATCCAGGCCCTCATGGCCGCCAAGGAGAAGGGAGCGCAAATCACCTACCTCGATATCCGCTCCACCGTCACCGCCTCTCACGCGCACCGGTTCTGGATGATCAGACCCGGCACCGACGTCGCCCTTAACTACGCTCTCATCCACGTGGTCCTCGAGGAGAACCTCTACGATGAGGCCTATGTCAACAAGTGGGTAAGCGGTCTTCCCGAACTGCGAGCCTTCGTGGAACCCTACACCCCCGAGTGGGCCGAGGAGGAGACCGGCATCCCCGCTCAGGAGATCGTCGCCCTGGCCAGGGAAGTGAGCCGCGACAAACCTCAGGTGATCTTCAACTTCGGCTATCGCGGCGCCAGCCACACCAACGAGATCTACCTCCGGCGTTCGATCATCATCCTGAACGCCCTCATGGGAAGCATCGAAGCCAAGGGAGGCCTCTTCTTCAACAAGGGTCCCGCTGATGCGGGATGGGGCTCATTCAGATCTCTCACCGAGCAAGAGGAGCTTCCAAAGGCGAGTGGCGAACGGTTCGACGGCGTCGGTGGGAAGAAGCTTCCCGTCTGCGATCCCGCCCACGGGGTTGCCTCCATGCTCCCCCTTGCGATCCTGAACGAAGACCCCTACCCGATCAGAGCCGCCATCGTCAACCGCTTCGATCCTCTCCTCTCCGTCCCCGATTACAACCTAAATAAACGGGCCTTCGACCGGCTGGATCTCATCGTCTCCATCGATGTCAACTTCAGCGAGACCGCCTGGTTTTCCGATGTCATCCTCCCTGAGTCTATTTACCTCGAGCGGGGGGACTCGCTCCAGTTGTCGAGCGGTCTGAAACCGACTCTCTTCATGAGGCGCCAGTGCGTGCCGCCCAGGTACGACACGAAACCCCAGTGGGAGATCGTGAAACGCCTTGCTGAGCGTTTGGGGGTGGGCAGGTATTTCCCCTACGAGACCATCGAAGACCTGTGGAAGTTCCAACTCCAGGACATGGACATCACGATCGGGGACTTCGATGGGAAAGGGTTCGTGAGCCTTGCAGAGAAACCAATCTTTTGGGATCGCCTGACGGGCATCAAGTTCAAGACCCCCTCCGGAAAGATCGAGCTGGTCTCGAGTTTGTTGGAAGATAATGGATTTCCTTCTTTCCCGGCCTATGAGGCGATGCCTTCCCCTCCCGAGGGCTCTTTCCGGCTCACCACGGGACGGTGCGCCGTCCACACCCACGTCTCCACTCAGAACAACCCCTACCTCAGTGAACTGGTCCCCGAGAATACCCTGTGGATCAACAGCGATGAGGCGGCAAAGCTGGGAATCACGGACGGCCAGGAGGTGGAGGTCACCTCGGATTACGGCTTCGGGAGAATCAAGGCCCATGTGACCGACTTCATCCACCCGGAGGCGGTGTTCATGCTGCACGGCTTCGGCCGGCAAGTGTCGGCAACGACACGCTGCTTCGACAAGGGGGCGAGCGATACGGCGCTCCAGGCGAATGTAACCGACATGATCGGCGGGAGCCCTGCGCTCCATCATACCTTCGTGCGCGTGAGACCTCGGCGCTAGTCTCTACGATCGGCGCGTCTGCTTGACGAGCAAGCCCGGTCACAGTCAGGAGAAATATTCATGAGCGACTACTACCTGTTCCACGATAGCGCCAAGTGTATTGGCTGTCTCTCCTGTGAGGTCCATTGCAAAACGAATAAGAAGCTTCCGATAGGGCCGCGGCTCTGCCGGGTCCTCCAGGTGGGTCCGAAGATGGTGAACAGCATTCCGAAGGTGGACTTCGTCTTTATGCCTTGCTACCACTGCGACCGGCCGTGGTGCGTGGCGGCCTGCCCCACGGGTGCCATGCAAAAGAGAGCTAAGGACGGCATTGTGTTCGTGGACGAGACCCTGTGTGTGGGTTGCAAGGCGTGCATGCGAGCGTGCCCTTGGGGCGCCCCGCAGTGGAATCCCGAGACCGGCAAGGCGGTGAAGTGCGACTACTGCATGGACAGGATCGACGCCGGGCTCAAGCCGGCGTGCGTGAGCAAATGTGTCACTCACTGCCTCCATTTCGGCGAGCCTGCGGCCATGGTCGACAGCCGGAGGGAACGCCATGCCAAGGCAATGGCGGCCATAGGCCCAGAGGTGACGTTGAGACAACCGGCACCGGTCCAGCCCCAGGCTAAGCCGCGGAAGAAACGAGCCGTAACGAAATCTGAGTGAGGTATACCCTATGTCGGAGCAGAACATCTGCCCGGTCAGTCAGGCCGTTGCCGATCTCTCTCAGGGTCTCACCTCACGAGGCTTGGCCGACCCTCGTGCCCGCCGACGTGCTGGCGAGCTCCTCGAGCTCTTGGAGGACGTCTCCCGAGGCAGAGGCGGTCCGGAACACCTTCCGGCCATAGAGCACTTGGCTGAGCGGCTCATCAAGGGGGGCGACGGAGACGGAATCGACCTGGGCATGATAGCGGCGGAGGCCGTCTCTGCCCACCGCGAGATCTTCGAAAGTCATGTGGACACCCACAACTGCCCCACGGGAGACTGCGATCTCCTCACACCGGCGCCCTGTCAGATGGCCTGCCCTGCCGGCATCGACGTGGCAAGCTACGTGAGTCTCATCGGCCAGGGTCGGGATGCGGAAGCGGTGGAGCTCATCCGCCGCGACAATCCCTTCCCCTGGGTGTGCGGCCTCGTCTGTACCCACCCCTGTGAGTATGTCTGTGTGCGGCGCCGCATCGACAAGGCCATAGCCATTAGGGATCTCAAAGCCTTCGCCGCCGAACGAACCATGTCAGCCGGCACCTACGCCAACCCCGAGAAGGCGCCGGACAACGGTCACAGGGTGTGCGTTATTGGCGCCGGGCCTGCCGGGCTCACCGCCTCTTACTACCTCGCTCTGAAGGGTTACCAGGTCACGGTCATCGAGGCCCTGGCCGTGGCCGGGGGCATGATGATGGTGGGGATCCCCCGCTACCGGCTGCCCCGTGAGGTCATTGACCGGGAAGTGGCGATGATCGAGGGTTTGGGTGTCGAGTTTCGCTTCAACACCCGCCTCGGCACGGATGTCACCTTTGAAACCCTGAAGCAAGACGGTTTCGAGGCCTTCTTCATCGCTATCGGCGCCCACGGTTCCCACCAGCTCGGGATTAAGGGCGAGGAGGACTATCCTCAGGTGCTCGATGCGGTGGGATACCTGCTGCGAGTTGCCTTGGGGGATCGACGGGCGCCAGGGAGGCGCGTCGCCGTCGTCGGCGGCGGCAACGTTGCCATAGACGCGGCCCGCACCTCGATCCGCCTGGGCTGTGAAGAGGTGCTCCTCCTCTACCGAAGAACCCGTAACGAGATGCCGGCCAACGTGGAGGAGTTGGAGCAGGCGGAGGAGGAGGGGGTGCATTTCTCCTTCCTCACTATCCCTATGGAGGTGCTGGCAAGGGAGGGGAAGCTCACCGGCTTGCGCTGTCTCAGGGCCGAGCTCTCGGAGCCGGACCAGAGCGGGAGGAGAAAACCGGTCCCGGTGGAAGGAAGCGATCACGTCGTCCCGGTGGATGCGATCGTCACCGCCATCGGTCAGAAGGTCGAAAGCGGCGGCCTGGAGCATCTTGCCAAGCTTCGCTGGACCAGGCGCAGCACCATCTTGGCCGACACGATCGGCGGTACCACGGATGAGATGGGGATCTTCGCCGGAGGCGACGCCGTGCTCGGGCCGGCGACGGTGGTGGAAGCCATCGGGGCCGGGAAGGCCGCCGCCGCCGGGATCGATCGCTATCTCCGTGGACTGCCGCAGCCGAGAATGCCCCAGATTCCCGTGCGGCGCCGCCGGGTTGAGTGGCTGGAGATCCCGGCCTCGACCAAGATGATCCTCGAGCGCCCCAGGATGCCCATGCTGAACCCCGACCGCCGGCGGATCACCTTCCAGCAGGTGGAGCTGGGCCTTTCCGAGGCCGAAACCCGGGATGAAGCGC
>JAGFXI010000124.1 GCA_017861095.1 Deltaproteobacteria bacterium
CCCATGATCTCGGTGAGTTTGGCAGCAAAGGGCATGAACTGGGTCAGCAGTTGCTGGGTCGTCCTCAGCCTGGAAGCGGCCACCATGTTCATGGCCCGGGTGATCTGCTGGGTCTTCTTGACCGCAGAGATCTTTCTCTTGACATCACGGAGCGTTGCCATAGGTCGCTACTCTCGCTCTATCGTCAATACATCACGGTTAGGCGGCCTGGAATACCGTGTCGAACTCGGTGAGGGCCTTCTTCATCTTGGCATCCAGCTCGTCACCGATCAGTTTCTTCTCCCGAATCTCCTGGAAGATTTCGGGGTACTTCTGCCCGACGAACTCCAACATCTTCTGCTCGTAGGACATCACCTTGTCTACCGGGTACTTGTCCAGGAAGCCGCGAGTGCCTGCGTAAATGGCCGTAACCTGCTTCTCCACCGGCATTGGCTGATACTGGGGCTGTTTGAGAAGCTCCACCAGCCGGATACCGCGGTTGAGCTGGGCCTGGGTGGACTTGTCCAGGTCGCTACCGAACTTCGCAAAGGCCTCGAGCTCGCGGTACTGGGCGAGATCCATGCGGAGACGGCCGGCCACCTGCTTCATTGCCTTGACCTGGGCGGCACCACCGACGCGGGATACCGAGAGACCCACGTTGATCGCAGGGCGCACGCCGGAAAAGAAGAGGCCGGGCTCCAGGTAGATCTGGCCGTCGGTGATGGAGATCACGTTGGTCGGAATGTAGGCGGAGACGTCACCCGCCTGGGTTTCGATGATCGGCAGTGCTGTCAGCGACCCGGCCCCCGCCTTGTACCTGGGATCCAACTGGGGCGCGTTGTCCGCCAGTTTTGCGGCCCTCTCCAGCAGCCGCGAATGATTGAAGAAGATGTCCCCGGGGAAGGCCTCACGAGCCGGCGGCCGGCGAAGCAGGAGGGATATCTGCCGGTAGGCAACCGCCTGTTTGGACAGATCGTCGTAGATGATGAGAGCGTGTCGGCCGCGATCCCGGTAATATTCGCCCATGGCGCAACCCGCATAGGGCGCGATGTACTGCAGGGATGCGGGGTCGCTGGCGCAGGCGGAGACGACGACGGTGTAGTCCATGGCGCCGTGACGGCGCAGGGTCTCCACCACCTGGGCCACCGTGGATTTCTTCTGACCGATGGCGACGTAGATGCAGATAACATCCTGGCCCTTCTGGTTGATGATGGCATCCACGCCAATGGCGGTCTTGCCGATCTGGCGATCGCCGATGATGAGCTCCCGTTGACCGCGGCCGACCGGGGTCATGGCGTCGATGGCCTTAAGCCCGGTATACATGGGCTCGTGAACCGGTTTCCGGTGGATAACCCCAGGCGCGATGCGCTCGATGAGGGCGAACTCTTTCGCCTCAATGGGGCCTTTCCCATCGAGCGGCTGTCCCACCGGGTCAACGATCCGACCGATGACCGCGTCTCCCACCGGCACCTGGGCGATCCGGCCGGTCCGCTTGACGACACTACCCTCCTTGATGTGAAAATCCTCGCCCATGATGGCGCAGCCCACGTTGTCCTCTTCCAAGTTGAGGGCAAGCCCGTAGACTGTGCCGTGATGCGTGGGGAACTCCAGGAGTTCCATGGACATGCATTTTTCCACGCCGTAGACGCGGGCGATACCGTCACCAACGGAGAGAACGGTGCCCGTCTCGCTCAGATCAACTTTTTTGTCATAGTCCTTGATCTGCTCCCTGATAATCTGACTGATTTCTTCGGCCCTGATTTCCATCGGCTCGTCCTACCCCTTCACTAGAGTTTCTTTGATGCTCGCCAGCTGAGTTCTGACGCTGCCGTCCAGAACAAGATCCCCTACCCGAGCCACCACTCCTCCGATGAGCCCGGGATCTACCCGCGTTTCCACGATGACCGTCCCACCGGTCACCTTCTCCAGCGCCACCTTGATGGCCGCGATCTCCTCTTCGGCGAGAGTCGTGGCGCTGGCAACCTCGGCCCTGCTGATGTTCGCCATCTCATCCAAGAGCTTCCGGTAATAAGCGCGAACATCAGGCACGATGCGCAAGCGGTTCTTCTCGATCATGAGGTTGAGGAGGCTCCTGAACACCTGCGACAACGTACTGCTGGTAGTTCCCGTCTTCACGCCCCAGGGTAAGCAAGGCTTTGGCATACCGTTTGGCAAGAATCTGATTGGTCACTTGGCCTCCACCACCTTTGTCGTAAAGTCTTTAACAAGTCGCTGATGATCTTCTTTCCCGATCCTTTCCTTGAGCACCTTCTCCGCGGCCCCCACCGAGAGTTCGGCAACTTCGCGCTTCAGCGCCAAGGTCGCACCCGCGATCTCCTGCTGAATGGCGCGATCCGCCTGCGCTCGGATCTCGGCGGCACTCTTCTCGGCCGCGGCGATGATTTTTGCCTTCTCGGCCTCACCCTGCGCTCGGTACTCGTCTAAGATGCGAGCCGTCTCCTTGTCCAACTCGGCCAACCTTTGCTTGTACCCCTGGTAGGTCTTCTCGGCTTCCTTCTTCTTGGCTTCGAGTTCGGTGAGTGTGGTGGCGATCGTCTGGGTTCGCTTGGCGAAAAATTCCCGAATGGGTTTACGGGCGACAAAAACAAGGATGCCTGCCATGAGGACAAAATTCAGCACTCGATACCAGAAATCCGGCCACTTCGAGGCTCCCCCCTCCGAGGCCCACACCATACCGGCCCAGAGGAGCACCAAAAGACCACCCGCGCCAAGTGCGCCCGTCACCCCGCGCAACCCTTTGCCACGTGTCCTCTTCATGAAATGCTCCTCCCCAGGATCTTCTCGGCCACCGCAAGGGAGAAGGCCTGCACCTGAGCCTGCAGTTTGTCTCGAGTCTCCTGGATCTCCGACTGCAACTGCTTCCGAACCTGGCTGATCCTCGCCTGAGCTTCCTGATTTTTCTCCGCGATGACCTTCGACTCCGCCTCGTGCGCCTCATCCTTCAGCATCTGAACACTTGCCGCGCCCTGCACCCTGGCCTCTCGGATCTTTTGGGCGAAGGTGTTCATCGCCTCCTGGGCGCTCTTGGTCATTGAGTCGATGGTCGTCGTAAAATCATCAACAACCTGATTGCGCTTCTGGATGATCCTGCGGATGGGCCGGTACAGGACGAGATTCAGGAGAAAGAGTAGAATCAGGAAGTTGGCCATCTGGACGAGAAGGGTAACGTTGATGTCGATCATTGTTCTTCCCCCAAGACCTCTCGGTGTTTTGCGATGGGCGGGGAACCCATGCCCAACTTGACGTACAGAGATTCGCCTCGCCGCCGACTGGTTCTGGAGAGGGTATTCAAAGCCTCCGACGGTGCCGTTCTAGCCCCAGTTCTTGTGGTGAAAAGTCGATGAACAATGTCTGCAAACGCGCAAGGGTCTTGTGTCGGTGCGTCAGGCAAGAGGGCAAGAGCGCAGTATCCCTTTAGCTACGGGTGCTCTTAATAGCACACTACATTTCCCATTGCAAGGGGAAAAATGGAGAGGGCGGCGTCTTTCGGGGGCTGCTACGCCTCCTCAGTTCTGGAAGATGAACTTCCGCATGTGGACGTTCAGCAGGACGCCGACACAACCAAGGGTGACGAGGAGAGACGATCCCCCATAGCTCACCAGCGGCAGGGTGACACCTACCACCGGCGCCATACCCAGCACCATGGCGGTGTTGATGGCCAGTTGCCAGAAAAGGATGGCGGCAATCTGGACGCAGAGGAGCATCCCAAAGCGATCCCTCGACCGACGGGCTATCTGGAGAGCCCGGAGAAGCAAACAGAGGAACAGACCGAGGATCAGAAGGCAGCCCACAAAACCCCATTCCTCGGCGAGCACCGAGAAGATGAAATCGGTATGATGCTCAGGAATAAATCGTAGCTGGCCCTGTGTGCCTTGGAGAAAACCTTTGCCCCAGATCTGGCCTGAGCCAACGGCGATCTTGGACTGAATGATATGGTAGCCGGCGCCGAGAGGATCCTTGTCCGGGTCGAAGAGGGTGAGGATCCGTTGGCGCTGGTATGGCTTCATGATCAGCCAGAGGAGCGGGATACAGCCAAGACCTACACCCCCGACGAGAAAGAGGGAGGAGAGCTTCACCCCCACGAAGAGGACGACCGAGGCCCCTATGAGGATTAGCAGGCCGGCGGTGCCGAGGTCGGGTTCAAGGAGCACCAGGGCCGCAGGGACCAAGATGATGCCCGCCGGCACCAGCAAATCCCGGAGCCGGTAGCTTGTGCCCCTCCCCTCCTGGGAGAAATAGCGAGCCAGGGCGATCATCAGGAGCGGCTTCATGATTTCCGACGGCTGGAACACAATGAATCCGAGATCCAGCCACCGCCTCGAGCCCGAAACGCTCCTCCCCATCACCAGTACCGCCACCAAAGGCAGAAGCCCTGCCAGGTACGCCGGATAGGCGAATCGCTCGAGCCACCGGTAGTCGACGCTGAAGGCGAGAACCATCACCACCAGCCCAAGGCCCAGCCAATACATCTGTCGCATCACGATGGCGGGATGAGCCTTGCCACCGGAGGACGTGGCGCTGTAGAGGGTCAGAAGCCCCACGGCGCTGATCGCGAAGGTCAGAAGAAGAAGGTACCAATCAAAATTCTGAATCAGCCGACGATCTATCATTTATAGAGCACCTGGGCGCTCCCCGGCTGCCGCCGGGTTGCAGCGCATGGTTCAATCAATCCTCTTGCGTTTCACCCGTTTCGGTTGCTGGTTTCTTTTGGCCCACCGCGGTGGGCGGCTTGATCTGGAAGAATTCCTCCAAAACCTGCCGAGCCAGCGGCGCCGACGCCGAACCGCCGTGACCGCCGTGTTCCACTAGAACAGCGACCACGATCCGGGGCGCCTCGACGGGGGCAAAGCAGACAAACCAGGCGTGGTCCCGATACTCATACGGGACGCTCTTGAGATCCCTATTCCTCGGTTCGTTATCTGCCATCCGCACGACCTGGGCGGTTCCCGTCTTCCCCCCGACGAGGATTCCCGGCAGCCGTGCCGCCTTCCCCGTACCCCCCGGATCCTGCACGACCCCGGCCATGGCCCGGCGCATGAACTCCAGCGTCGTCGGTTTGAGTTTCGCCTCTCCCAGAACCTGGGGTTGGACTTCTTCAAGAACCGCGCCCTCCGGACTCTCCACGCGCTGAACGATACGAGGCTGAACGATCTTACCGCCGTTCACGAGGGTGGCATAACCCACCGCCTGCTGGAGAGGCGTCACCAGGAGAAAACCCTGGCCGATGGAGATGCTCAGGTCTTCACCCTTCTGCCAGGGAATGCCGAAGCGCTTCAGCTTCCATTGCGAGTTCGGCACGAGGCCGCGAGATTCGTTGCTCAGTCCGATAAGAGTCCGGGACCCGTAACCTAAGCGTCGGGCGTACTCTGCCATGCGATCCACGCCCAGTTTCAGGCCGAGCTGATAGTGATACACGTCGCAGGAGCGGACCAGCCCCTGGTAGAGATCGATCCGCCCATGGCCCCTCTTCTCCCAGCAGCGGTAGAACCGATTTCCGAAATACATCTGCCCCTGGCATCCCAGGGTGGTCCCGGGCTCGGCTACCCCCTCCTCCAGGGCAGCGGTGTCCACCACCGGTTTGAAGGTGGAGCCGGGCGGGTACGCACCCTGGATGGCCTTGTTGTTCAGCGGGTGCAGCGGGTCGTCGATGAGGTCTTGCCAATCCTTGGTGGAGAGCCCGCGAACAAATCGGTTCTGGTCGAAGGCCGGACTGCTCGCCATGGCAAGAATGTCCCCGTTGTTGGGGTCCAAGGCCACGATGGCGCCCGCCTTCCCGCTCAAGGCTTCCTCCGCCCGGCGCTGGAGGTTGGCATCGAGGGTGAGAACGAGATTCTGGCCCGGGAGCGCGGGCACCTCCCGCAACACCCGAAGCTGACGTCCCGCCGAGTCGACCTCCACCTGGCGGCCACCCCGCTGGCCGTTCAGCACTCGCTCCCACTGTTGCTCCACTCCGTACTTGCCCAGATAATCGCCCTGGCGGTAGCCGACGTAGCGGCTGTCCTTCAGTTGTCTCTCGTCGATTTCGCCGACGTAACCGATGAGGTGAGCTGCGAAGGCCGGCCATTCGTAGCTTCGCCTCGGTTCGATCTGAACCACCACCCCGGGCAGGTAGAACCTGTGGCTTTCCACCGCCGCAAGCTGGTCCCGGGTCATGTCCCGAATGAGGACAATGGGTCGAAATGGCGGCTCCGATTCAGCCATCTCAACCCGTTCCTCGAGGACGCTCTTATCGTATCCGAGGACCTGACTCAAGGCGGTGAGGGTCTCATCCATGTCCTTTATGTCTTCAGGGATGATCGCCAGACTGAAACCGGGGCGGATATCCACCAGGACCGTACCGTGACGGTCGAAGATAGTTCCGCGGGGTGGAGGGAGGTTCTCGACGCGGATACGGTTGGTCTCCGAAAGTGTCCGGTAGTATTCCCCACGGATCAGCTGCAGGTACCAGAGGCGCAAGGCCAGGATGATAAAGGCCACCATAACGACGGCCACAACCACCTGGAACCGTCGCCGTTCCGCCTCCAGATCGGGCATCTCCAGGTGTTTCAGCGCACTCATCCTTGTTGATACTCCTCAGGATAGGGGGAAGTCTTCAACGCCCTTTCCACTCGCATCAGCCCTGAGAGTAACAAAGGTCCGAAAACAGCCACAACGAGTATTCGCCATACCAAAATTCGTGCCATCTCGGCCATCCCTGCCGACTCGGTGTTATGGGTCATGAGGATAAGGCCCAGTCCCCACCCCTGCAACAGGGTGCACAACCCGAGAAAGATGGCCTGATACCGCCGACTCTGGAGATTGAGATTTTGCCAAAGCACGGAGGCGAGCAGGACCACCACCAGATAGAACAGGGGCCCGAAACCAACGCCGGGCGGCAATCCAAGATCGCTAAGAACCCCGACGATGATGGCCAGGGCGTATGCTCGCGGTGCACCATGGGTGAAGGTGGCGTGCACCACAAGAATCATAAAGAGGTCCACATGGAGGCCGGGCGGCACGAGAAACGGCCACAGGACCGTCTCACATACGCACGCCGTGAGGACCAGGAGAAAATAAATGAGCACCGTCCGCATCAGCTCCGCCCCGCCCGGCGTCCCGTCTGCTCTTCAGGATATTCGGGCGCTGGTCTCACTACGACCAGCACCTCTTCCATTCGGCTGAAATCCACGACCGGCGTCACATCCACCGTTTGAAAGAGGCTCGCATCCCCCCGCTGGACCTTCTCAACCTGGCCCAGGAGGATCCCTTTGGGAAACACACCTCCCATGCCTGAGGTAATCACCTGGTCTCCTACCTGGATGTCGTCGTTGCGCTGCACGTATCTAAGCGAGCAGCGCCCATCGCCGAGACCGACCAGGATGCCCCGAGAACGTGATCGTTGCACGAGAGCATCAACCGAGCTGTTCCGGTCGAGGATCAGGAGCACCTTAGCGTAATGGCTCGTAACACCAATCAGCCGACCCACAACCCCGGCAGCGCTCACCACTGCCATGTCTCGCGCCAGACCGTCTCGTTTTCCCTTGTCAATGAGGACTGTCTTAAACCATCCGGAGGGGTCGAAGGCTACCACCTCGGCCGGGAGCAGCGGCACGCTTGCCTCAGATTCTCTGAAATTGAGCAGGTCTCGAAGCCGTTGGTTGGCATGGGCCGCCTCACGGTAAAGGTTCAACTCCCGTCGGAGCTCTTGGATCTCCTCTTTGAGCTGCTGGTTTTCCCGCTGCACTCCCACCAGGCGAAAATACCCGCGCCACACGTCGCCTACGGTGTTCACCACCAGACGAACGCCTTTCCCCACCGGGGCTGTCAGCTCCACCATCATGGCTTCGACGAAGCTCAGCCCCTCTTGCGCATGGAGTTTGGCAGAAATGAGGCTGAGGGCGACGAGAAAGAACAAGATACAAACGAGGATGTTACGAAGCTGTCTGCTCACCGGCACCTTGATTCCCTGTGGCAGGGTTAAACCGCGCCCCCTCGCCACA
>JAGFXI010000125.1 GCA_017861095.1 Deltaproteobacteria bacterium
CTGGTACGGCTTGGGATTCAGGGCGTAGCCCCATTCGAGGCGAAGGGGCCCGAGGGGTGAGTACCAACGCAGCCCCGCTCCCACATCGGTCTGGAAATCAGTGATCTTGATGGGGTCGCCGTTGTAGAAAGCATTCCCTGCATCATAAAAGACTACACCCCGAATCCCTTGTTCCTCGACAATGGGAAAGAGAAGTTCGGCATTGAAGAGGGCCATCTTGTTGCCGCCGAGATAATCCCCCGTCTCCGGATCCCGCGGGCCGACTTTGCCCGCGCCGTACCCCCGGAGGGAGTTGATTCCTCCCAGGAAGAAGCGTTCATAGATGGGGAGAATTCCCCCGGGGAGCTCATCAACATAGCCGGCCTTGCCGTGGAGGAATCCAACCAGCTTCCACACCAGGGGAAAGTACCAGCTCGAGTTTGCCACTACCCGCCAGTAGGCCGCGTCGCCCCCGAGGATCTCCCCGGCATAGTCCGTGGTCAGCGCGTTATCCGAACCCTTGGTGGTGAGAAAGGCGTGGTCCCGGGTGTCGCGGCGTAACGTGGTGCTCACCTGGCTGGTGCGAATCACCCCTTCCTGGTCCTTGATGAAGGTGGAGGCATCCTCGTCCACACCTGTCACCTTGGCGTGATCGTAGAGGTAGCCCATATAAAGCCTCGTGTAGGCCCACACCGGATAGCTGAACCCGAGCTTGCCGCCGTAACTGTCCTTGTTGTAGTCAATGTAGTCCTGCGACCACTTGTAGAGCTCAACGTTCATGGATAGCGGCGTATCGAACAGCCACGGCTCCGTGAAGCCGACACTAAACCGGCTGGACCTGCCGCCGATCTGCCCCTGGAAGGCGAGCCGCTGCCCGCGACCGCCCAGGTTCCGCTCGGCGATTTGCCCGAGAATGAAAGCCTGATCGGCGGAGCTGTACCCGGCGCCGATGGATGCGAAGCTCGTGGACTTCTCCTTCACCTTGAGATTGACGTTCATGTCCTTGGAAGTCTCGCCCTTGGAGGTATCCATATCCACCGATTCGAAATAGTCGAGGCGTTTCAGGTTCTCGGAACTCTTTTGGAGGCTCGCCTTGTCGTATTGAGATCCCTCCACAACCTGCAGTTCCCGGCGAATCACCTTGTCCCGGGTCTTGGTATTGCCGCTGATGTTGATACGGCCGAAATCGACGAGTTCACCTCGACGAACCTCGTAGGCCACATTTACCACCGGCGGCTCCGAGGTCTTGTCGATCTTCGGCGCCACCTCGGCGAAGGCATAGCCCCGATCGGTGTAGTAGCTGGTGACCCTCTCCAGGTCCTTCACCAGCGCCTCTCGGTTGAAGTACTCCTCCTTGCTCAGCCGCAACGAGGTCACCAGCTTCTGCTCCGGGCTCGGGTCATCACCGGTCAGCTCTACCTTACCCACACGGTAGCGCAGTCCTTCGGAAATAGGGAAGTCGAGATAGATGCCCCTCTCGTCGTTGGTGATCTTCGGGCTTCCCACTTTGGCCTCCATGTAGCCCCGCGTATGGTAGAAGGCCATGAGCCGATCCACATCCACCTCGAGTTGTTCCTTCTTGAGGATCCCCGATTCGGTAAACCAGTAGAAAAAACCCTTTTCCGAGGTCTTGATTACGTCTTTGAGTTCGCTATCGGGAAAGGCCTGATTGCCGCTGAAGGTGATGGTCTTGATGTAGAGCTTATCATGCTCGACGATCGAGAACTTCACCACCACGGTGTTCTCTTTCAGCGGTTCGAGACTGTGGCTCACCTCGGCATTGTAGTACCCCTTGTCTCGATAGAGCCCTCTGATCTTATCCTCATCCTGGGTGAGGGTCGATTCCTGGAGGATGCTGTAAGGTTTGGTGCCCAGTGCGGTGCGGATGTCCTTGTCGCTGACGACATCCGCCCCGCTGATATCCACCCGTTCTACTGTCGGTTTCTCGGTGACCACAAAGGTGACCACCTCTCCCTGGGGCGTTTCCTCTCCTTCAACGCGGACGTCAGTGAAGTAGCCCATCCGGTATATGCCCGTGAGATCTTCCCGAAGTCTGGCCGGCTCGTACAGATCACCACTCTTGCTCTTGATGACGAGTTTGATCGCCTCGTCCTCGATCCTTCGATTCCCGGTGATGACGATCTGGTAGATTTTTTTCTTCTGGAGAATCCGGATCCCGACTTCCCTGACGAGGTCGGCCACGGCGCTAGCCAGATTCTCGAGACCCGTCTTGGTAACATAGATGGGGTAGGTAGCTCGGATGTTCGCCACGTCAACGACCCGCGCGTCTAAACTGATCTGCTCCCCGATCTTGGTCAAGCTGCCGTACAAGGCGTAACTACCCCCCAACTCGCCGCCGACCTGCCGCACCTGGGCGTCGCCTGTAGGCGGCTTGCCTTCAAGTTCCTCGACGGCGGATACCGGCTGAAAGCCTTGCTGTTTGAGGCTGTTGGTGAGCATCGTCATGAGCGGCTCCCGCAGGGCGCTCAGGTCCTCATCGCTAAAGATGGCGAAGGGGAAGACCGCTATTCGCTGCATTTGAGCCGTGAGAGGCTGCGGCCAGCTCATCCAGGCGACCAGGACCGCGACGACCAAGCAGACCCGTCTCATCGTGCCGTTGCTCCCCGCCAACCTTTAGAGTTCTTGAAGGATGCCTTCTTTCATCTGGTAGCTTCTTCCCATCATGCCAGCCAGCTCCATGTTGTGGGTCACCACTAACAGACTCACGTGGTGCTCCTCGTTGAGGCGGAGCAGAAGATCATGAATATTCCTGCCGGTCTTCGTATCCAAGTTGCCGGTGGGCTCGTCCGCCAACAGAATGCGCGGTCGCAGGACGAGTGCTCGTGCGACCGCCACTCGCTGCTGTTCCCCACCAGAAAGCTCTCCGACGCGATGAACGAGGCGATGGCTGAGACCCACCTGCTCCAAAATAGACTCAGCCAGCTCCCGCGCCTCCCGGCGGCTTTTATGGGCGATCAGAGCCGGCAACATAGCGTTTTCCAAAGCGGTGAATTCGGGGAGAAGGTGATGAAACTGAAAAACGAACCCAATAGAGTGGTTGCGGAAAGCGGCGAGGTGATCGGGGGAGAAGGTGAACACATCCACACCGTCGTAGAAGACCCCTCCGTCGCTCGGGCGCTCCAAGGTCCCCAGGATATGGAGCAAGGTTGACTTGCCTACGCCCGAGGCACCAAGAACGGCAGCAGTTTCCTGGGGCGCCACGGTGAACTCCACACCCCGGAGCACATCCACGCGGCGCTCGCCGCTCCCGAAGTGCTTGTGGACGTTCCGTACCTGGAGAAAAGGCCGGGGGCTATTCATAGCGGATAGCCTCCGCAGGCTCAAGCCGTGAGGCCTGCCAGGCAGGATACAAGGTGGCAACCAGGCTGATGACTATGGCCGCAAGCGCGGTAAGGGTCACATCCAGCGCATCTATCTTTACCGGGAGGGTGGAAATGTAATACACGTCCCGAGGCAATTGGACGAACTGGTACGTGGCCAGGAGTTTGCAGAGACCGAAGCCGCCGACAAGGCCCAGAACGGTGCCGACCAGACCAATGATGAGGCCTTCGATCATGAAGATCGCCATGATGCTCCGATTCGTAGCGCCCATGGACTTGAGGATGGCTATGTCCCGCGTCTTCTCCATGACCACCATGATAAGGGTGCTGATGATGTTAAAGGCGGCCACCAGGATAATAAGCGTCAGGATAATGAACATCACGATCTTCTCGAGCTTGAGGGCCGAGAACAGATTCCTGTTCATGCTCATCCAATCCCGGCTCCAGAAGGGAAATCCTCCCAGGAGCTTGCCGGCGTTCCAGGCGACGCGGTCAGCCTGATAGATGTCGTCCACCCGCAACTCGATCCCGGTGACCTTATCGCCCAACCCGAAGAAACTCTGGGCTGTTGCCAGGGGTACGTAAGCCAGCTTGGAGTCGTACTCGTACATTCCAGACTCGAAGATGCCAGCCACTCGGAAGACCTGACTCCGTGGCACCTGCCCCAGGGGGGTGAGCCGGCCGAGAGGCGAGACGACCGTCAGCGCGTCGCCCCGGGCGACGCCGAGATTCTTCGCCAGTTCGCTGCCGAGAATGATCGGCGGCAGCCCCTGTTGGTCGGGCTGCTCCTCTCTGCGGCTGAGTTCCTCCAGGTTGGCACCCCGAAGGTTCCTCGCCAAGCTGATCACCTTCCCAGCCGTTTCGGGATCGAAGCCCCGCAGCACCGCTCCCGACACCGCCTGACCGGAGCTGATGAGCACCTCGCCGTACGTGAAAGGGGTTGCCGCCGTGACCCCCGGGATCTTCTCCACCTGAGCCATCACGCCTTGATACTCCGCCATGGGTCCATCGAAGCGGGAGATGACCACGTGAGCGGTGACTCCAAGGATCTTGTCCCGGAGGTCCTCCTTGAACCCATTCATCACGGCAAGGACCACGATGAGGGCGGTGACTCCCACCATCACTCCGCCGATAGAGATGAAGGTAATGAGGGAGATGAAGGTCTGCTTGCGTTTGGCCTTCAGGTACCGCAGGCCGATAAAAAGTTCATAGGACATAGCTGGGATCACGGAGAGTGGACACTTGGTTAGCTCGGTCTTTGCCTCCGGGCCCGGGAACTTGGACCCGGCTATATCAGCTCGGTGGCTGTCTTCGCCGAACAGGTCGCGCTGACTCCCAGTCTCGTTCCCGTCAGGCTACCATGGGAGACAGGGCGAGCCGCCGAAGGGTTTCGGAACAGAAAGGCAGAGCGCATCTGGAGCGATCTGTTATCCTCCGGCCTCTTAACCCCCACTATGCACGAAACATCTGCTGCGACCGCGGATATGGCCCTCCTTTCGGGCGTCCTCGGGTCTCGGACCTTGTGGCGCATTGATAAGCATGCCTTAGATCCGAGCCCCGCGATGCCGCGGGATGGTTGCCCGATGGCACGACCGTCTCCACGATCTCTCGACGGCGTCCCGTGCATGATGCGAGTTAATCCCGTTCCGGCCGGAGGTGGGGAAAGAGAATAACCTCCCGAATGGAGGCCGTGTCAGTCAGAAGCATCACCAGTCGATCGACTCCGATTCCCTCCCCTGCAGCCGGAGGCATCCCGTACTCGAGAGCGCGAATGTAGTCCTCGTCCATGAGGTGAGCCTCCTCGTCGCCGGCCTTACGAGCTGCCACCTGTTCGCGGAACCTCTCCTCCTGGTCCACCGGGTCGTTGAGCTCGGAGAAGCCATTGGCGATCTCACGACCCCCTATAAAAAGCTCGAATCGGTCGACGAAGAAAGGATCCTGGTCGCTCCGGCGTGACAGGGGCGATACCTCCAGAGGATAGTGGGTAATAAAGGTGGGCTGATCCAGTTTCGGTTCCACCAGCGTCTCGAAGAGTCTCGTCAGAATCTTGCCCGGACCCTGCCCCGCGGTGTCGATCCCCAGACCTCGAGCCCTTATCCGCAACCGCTCGACGTCGCAGAGCTCTTCAGCGGCAACCCCCCCGAATGTGACCATCGCCTCAGTGAGCCGGTAACGCCGCCACGGCGGGCTCAGGTCGATGGTCTTCCCCTGGCAAGGTATCTGAAGCCCCCCGGCGACCTCGTGGGCCACCGAGCAAAGCATCTCCTCGGTAAAGGGCAGGAGATCCTCGTAGGTGGCATAGGCCTGGTAAAACTCGAGCATGGTGAATTCCGGGTTGTGCTGGACAGAGATCCCTTCATTGCGAAAGTTACGATTGATCTCGAAGACCCGCTCGAACCCGCCTACGAGGAGCCGTTTCAGATAGAGCTCCGGCGCCACCCTGAGGAAGAGATCCATATCGAGAGCATTATGGTGGGTCTTGAATGGACGGGCCGTGGCGCCACCGGGGATGGGCTGCATCATAGGTGTCTCCACCTCAAGAAACCCCTGGGCCGCTAGAAACTCTCGCAACTTCTGGATTATGCGCGTTCGCTTGATGAACACGCCCCGGACGCCCTCGTTGACAATAAGGTCCACGTATCGCTGGCGATAGCGGCTTTCTACGTCGCGGAGCCCGTGGAACTTTTCCGGCAGGGGCCGCAGGCTCTTGGTGATCAGTCTCACGTCGAAGGCAGCCTGCCCGAAGGACCGCATGGCCACGATCCGACCGGCAACGGTGAACACCCTGGTCTCCCGTGCCAGAGCCTCGGCATCCAGGCCGCCACAGTGGTTCCTGATGTCAGCCAGGTGGTCTTCGACCCGGAGATTGTTGGGATACAGCGAAACTCCTTCATCCAGCAGGGCCTGTGCCTTTTGCCTTCGCTGGGTGAGGACCTGACTCAGTTCATCTTTGCTCATGTCTAACGAGATCCCGACTCTTCGGGGTTCCGCCGTCGCGTCTCAGCATTTGG
>JAGFXI010000126.1 GCA_017861095.1 Deltaproteobacteria bacterium
ATCTCATCGGGCGTGAAAAAAGGGATGCTCGAGGCGGGCGGCCTCACCCGGCCCCGAAGGATCTGCACCCGGCACTTGCCGCAGACCCCTTCGCCGCCGCAGAGGCTCGTGAGGTAGGCGCCCGCCTCGGCCGCAGCGTCCAGCAGGGTTTGTCCCACCTCCACCTCGACCTTCGCGCCTTCGGGCTGAAAGATGACCGTGTACTTGGGCATAAGCTGCTCCTGATCACCGAAACCAGAACTCTGTAACTATATCAACGACAGGGGCGCGAATTCAATGGCCGGAGAAAGGGGGGCAGCTCTCGCCTCACTATCAGTTCATCTTGCTATCCCCGGCGGCCCACCACCCCGGATACCTGCAAACACTGGCCCTCATTATGCACCGGACGCCGTAGCGAGACCGTGGAAATGGTGGTGCCGCTGGGCAACCACAGGGGGCGCGACTACGCGTCTTTGTGGAGCGGATGACCCTGCCTCGTGCCATTCGATCGCGGCTGGCCTGTCCTGGGCCCGCCGTGGGGTAGCCGCTCCCACCCAAGACCGGCCGGTGCCCGATAACTTCCCATGATTGCAGGCGGTTTTGCACTTGATCGGGCGGCGGATGCCGTGTAGAGTATGCAGGGTCTCGCGGAGGTGCATGCCCCCAATGCCGGAGAATGACGCCCCCACAACCAACCGGAGGCTCAGGCGCCTCTCACGGCTGCTGACGCGCTTGGTGCGGAGTCGAACCTATCCGGTCGTCCTCGCCATTCTCCTCGTCCTCACCCTGAGTTCCTTTGGGGTTCTCCTCTTCGAACAGAAGACGAACACGTCGTTTCAGTCCCTTGGCGACGCGGTATGGTGGACCGTGGTTACGGCAGCAACCGTGGGCTATGGCGACAAAGTCCCCGTGACGACCGGCGGCCGCCTGGTGGGCGTTCTCGTGATGGTCTTCGGCGTCGGCCTGGTGGGTATGGTGACCGGCCGGATCGCCTCGTGGCTTGTGGAGTGGCAGATCAAGGAGGGCAGCGGCTTGTCCACCCAGAAGAAGACGAAGGGGCATTTCATCATCTGCGGCTGGAAGCAGGAGATGTCGCGGATTGTCAAGGACATCCTCACGGTAAACCCCGATTTTTCCGATGAGGATATAGTTCTCGTGAGCTTGGTCGAGCCGGCGAAGGTGGAGAATCTCCGGGGCGATCCCGAGCTCCAAAACGTCCGTTTTGTCAGGGGCGATTACGTGGATGAGACCGTGCTCCATCGGGCCAACATCAAGCAGGCGGCCCGGGTGCTCATCCTGGCCGATACGAGCACCCAGGCATCGGCTCAGGAGATAGACGCCCGCGCCGTCATGGCCGTCCTCACCATCAAGTCCCTCTCCAAATACATATATACCTGCGTGGAGCTCATCGATTCCAAGTTCAAGCGGTATCTGGAAAACGTTCACTGCGACGAGATACTTCTAAGCCGCGAGCACAACAGGATTCTCCTTGCCAACGCCGCCTCAGCGTCAGGCATATCCCACGTAGTGCACGAGCTCATCGATGTGGAAAAGGGCTCTCTCGTAACGAGGAGGGTTCCCGGCCGCTTCGTCGGCGATACCTTTGACAATCTCAGCACGTATTTCCGCGAGGTGGACAAGAGCATCCTCATCGGGATTCTCGAGAACACGGGGAACATCTTCCGCCGAAAGCGGGAAGCTCTGCGGGAAGCGCAGAAGACTCCCGACGTTGCCCGGCTGGTGGCGAACCTCCAGGCTGTCAAGGAATTGCGGGGCAACCAGCCGGTATTCAATCCCGGGCCGGATTACGTGATCAAGCTCAACTCCCGGGCCATTCTTATTCGGAGCTGACATGATGCTGAAAAACTTTTCCACCAAGGCTCACCACGTACAGGTACGCACGGGAGACCTGAGCCGGGCCGGTCGGTTCGGCAAGGCTGCATAGTCGCAGCATGAATAAGGTTGTGGTGGTCCGGCCCGCTTGCAGGGCCGCGGCGCGAGGTTCGGCAGGCCTTCCGACAGGCCAGAGAGGTAAGAGGAGGCTCCAGATGCACCTTGCCTCACCGACCAGCCCGGCTCACGTGGCAGTCTCCTCCGACATCATGAAAAAGGGTTTTTCAGCATCCTGCTAAAGCTGCTGGAGCTCGGTATGAACGAACAGACAATCATCGAGAGGTTGAAGAGGGTCTCGCTCTTTAGGGGTCTGGCGGACGATCCGGAAAGGCTTGCCGCGCTGGCCCGAATCGTCTCCTGGCGGCAGTGCCGGGCCGGAGACCAGGTGATCCGAGAGGCGGAGGAGGGGAGTGAGCTCTACATCCTCAACAAGGGTGTGGTGAACGTGGTCAAGCGGACGCTCGCTGAGGAGACCTACACCATCGTAACCCTCAGGGAGGATGAGACCGCCTTTTTCGGGGAGCTGGCTCTCATGGATAGGGAGGTCCGATCTGCCTCGGTGGTTGCGACGAGCGACTGCGAGTTTCTGGTCATCACCAGGGAGGACTTTCTCCGTCTGGGAAACGAAGACCCCTGGCTGGGCCTCCAGGTCACCCGAGCGATCGGCGAGGTCCTTTCCAGGAGACTGCGGAAGACCAGCGAGGACATGGTCATGCTTTTCGAGGCGCTGGTAGGCCAGGTCGCCGAAAGTGGCGGGCTGGAGGGTGAGACGGGGCCGGAGGGGCCGAGGTCTGGCGGCGCGTAGGAGAAGGGAGCGGATTCGGCGGCGGGAGATGAGCGGTTGCCAAAGATGAAAGAGGACGACAACAAGCCCAACCCGTCTGCGCAGCAGGCACTGGTGGCGAAGGTGCAGAGGCTCGCCAGCCTCCCGGCGAAGACGCGGGTTGCGGAGATCCTCGCCGACCCTGAGGCGAAAGAGCTCATTCAGGCCATGGCCGAGGAGGAGCTTTACCTCACATTCAAGGAGGTGGGCGACCATGAAGGGTTCCCGCTCTTAGAGCTGGCCTCTCCGGAACAACGTCAGTACGTCACCGATCTGGATTTCTGGCAGAAGGATGAGCTCAACCGGGAGCGGGCCCTCCACTGGATCGCCCTGTTGCAGGAGGCAGGTCCGAGTGCGCTCAAGACCTGGCTACGAGAGAGCGAGCCCGAACTCATCTGCCTCATCCTGAAGAAGTGGGTCCAGGTCCACACGTGGGACAGAGAGCAGGACTCCGAAGAGCCGCCCTTTTTCAGCCTCGACCAAGTGTACTACCTGGAATTCACGGAGCCGCTACGCGAAAAGGCTCTGAAGCGATTTTTGACCGCGTTGGCCGAAGACGATCTGGCCTTCTACCACCAGATTCTGGAAAACGTAGCCTGGCATACCGATGCTGACTTTGAGGACTACCTGCTCCACTTCCGCACCGCTCGCCTGGCGGAGAAGGGTTTCCCTGATCTGGAGGAGGCTCTCGCCGTCTATGCGCCTCTGAGCCCCGAGCGATTCAGGAACATGGAGGCGGCCGGAACGCTCTTCACGCCGATGCCGCCGGAGGATGCTCGCCTCGCACCCGAGTACACCCTGGTGCGACAGCCGGAAGGCACCCTGTTCAGAGCGGCAACGGGCGAGGTACGGGAGCCTCGCGACCTCGAACGCATCAAGCGTGAGCTAGCGGCCCTAGCCAACCGCGTACTCGTGGCCGACGGCAAGACTCCCGACGACCCGGCAGCACTCGAGGCGTCGCTGGCCGGAGTAGCGGGCTACATCAGCATCGGGCTTGAACGACTCGTCTCGTGGGATGTGCCGCGTGCCGGTGAGCTCCTCGCCAGGGCGCCCCTCGCCTCCCTGTTTCAGGTCGGTTTCGATGGGGTTCTCAAGGTTCAACGCCAGGCGGAACGGCAGGTGACAGCCTGGCTCAGGGATTGCGGCCTCTCCCTCGCCTTCCTCGACGAGCCGTGGAACGCGGAAATCCAAGGGCTCCTCTGGAAGCGACCAAAGCTCCACCGGGGCGGCCGGGCCGGCGAGCCCCTCTACGAGGAGTTTGCGAGCCTGAGGCAACTGCGGGAGCTCGAGCGCACGGTGGAGACGGCTCACCTGGTTGGGAGTGTTCTCCTTGCCTTGATGCCGGCGGCCTCCTGGGCCGCGGGCTGGCGTTCTCTCGAGCATCGGGACCCGGAAAAGGCTCCCCTCCTCACTTGGCGCACCGTTCTCTTGAGCGCCTTTGCCCGTGGTGTGCTCTCGTCCCGCTTCGTTCCTGAACGCCTCACAATGGCAGAGGTCAGGAGGTTCCTGGAGAAGATCTGGGAGCCGAACCGGCGGCCATCACGAGTGGCGGCCCCTTGGAAACTCGAGCTCTCCACCTGGCTCGGAGGTCTCGCCCGCCGGTCACCCGGAGAGATGGAGCCGTTGGTCGCCGATCTCTCGGCGACCATCGAGGGAGAACTCGGAGAAGCGACGCCGGCTGAACTAGAACGGAAGTACCTGGAGACCCTCTTCCTTCTTGTTGAAGAGGAGGTACCGGGAGATTGAGAAGGCCCCCTGCCCGGTTAGCCCTTCTCACCTTACCCGAAATCCCCCGCTAACTGATCTGGGACAGGCCAGGCGCGATGAGTGAGCAGAGGCAGGGAGGTCTGCTCTGCAAAGGCGCATAGTCGCGCCTTTGATAGTGGACAGCGAGGTCAGGCCTTCGGGCGGGGTTGTGGTGGAAAGCTTGGGGGTCACCCCTGTCATCCAAGGAAGGTAGAGGCTCCGGATGCGCTTTGCGCCGCAGACCATCCCTGCGTCCGGCGCCGGCCGGATTTGTGTGGGAGCGGCTTCCAGCCGCGATGAGTGAGCAGAGGGCTAGAGCGACTTGATCTGAACGGACACCTGGGCCTTTTTGCTCTGCCCTGCCAGCATACGTAGTGAGGCAGGGGAGAGGACAAGGGGGGCCTCCACCGTCCTCTCCAGAGCCTGGGGTCCCAACCCGAGACTCTGGAGGTAGATGGGCTCGGTGGACAGGGCGCGAAGGGAGCGGACTACCGACTCCGGGCCGCTGATCTTCACCGCCGCCGGGTTGGCGATGACTCTGGCGATCTGGAAGCCCGCGGGCGGTAGGCCGACCACCTCCGGCTTGATCGGGATCTCTTTCTCGATGCGTTGCTCCAACTCCACGGTGATCGTGGAGGGATTTACCTGCACCACATCAAGCCCAAGCGGAATCTTGACGTTGTCGGCGCTCAGGGGGACCTTGAGCGTTCCCGAGCTGCTCTCCTTGAGATCGACGAAGGCGCCCACCTGCTCGGGTTTGAGAGCGCCCACGAGACGGCCCTTTCCCGTGATTTGAACCTCTACCCTTTCTGCCGAGGCGCGCTTGAGCTCCAGGTATTCGGGGATGTTCCGGAAGTCCAAAGGGATCGTCAGATTGATGAGCGACTGCTGTTTACCCGAGAGAACCCAGAAGGCAGAGACGAGAACGAAGGTGAGGACAAGCCCCGCCGCCTGGGTAAGCCACTCCCTGGCGAGGCTGGCCGGCTTTCGCTCCGGTGTGACCCCGAGGAGCAGTCGCCGCAGCCCGCGTTCCAGCCTCCTAGGGTCGCGAATCATCTCCACCTTGCCCCGGTACACGAGAGATACCTCGCCCCGTTCCTCCGAGACCGAAATGACCACTGCATCGCTCAGCTCCGTAAGGCCGATGGCGGCCCTGTGCCTGGACCCGAAAATCTGCGGTAGTCCCTCCCGTTGAGTAAGGGGAAGGAAGGTCCCGACCCGTTCGATGCGATTGCCGCGGATTATGGCAGCACCGTCGTGTACCGGACTGTCCTTAGCAAAGATGCTCTCGATGATCTGGGGAGTGTACCTTCCGCCGAGGGGGATACCTTCGCGCAAGAACTCGGTGAGTCGATCTCGATTCTGAAAGACGAGGAGGGCGCCGGTCCTGGTCCTGGCAAGCTGGAAGGCGGTCTGGACGATGGCGGCGGGGTTGATCACCTGCGGCTCGTAGGGTCGACCGAGAAAAAGACGTACCGGGTTGGTCTGGATGAGGACCTCACGGATCTCGTTCCGAAAGACGACAACGAGCACGAGGACGGCGATGGCGCCGAATCCCTCGAGAAACCAGCTCGTGAGC
>JAGFXI010000127.1 GCA_017861095.1 Deltaproteobacteria bacterium
TCTCTCGCACCCGGGTCATCCATCTCCACGGCAACTCGGGCGGGCGCGACCATCTGGATCTTGGCCGTGTTCCTTCGGCCAAGCTTGACCTTCTGTTCACCTCCCTCGCCACCCTGCCGACGGTGGACGATCTCGTCGTCACCCTCGAGATCTTCAGCGAGAAGGATCTGGAGATTTCCCGGGTGGTCGTGGACAAGTACCTCCCATGAAACGTATCGTTCTTGTCACCGGAGGGAGCAGGAGCGGGAAGAGCAGCCATGCCCTGGATCTGGCCAGCCGCTATGGCCGAAAGGCCTTCATCGCCACCGCCGAGGCCCTGGATCCAGAGATGCGGGCGCGGATCGACGAGCACCGCCGGACCCGAGACAAATCCTTCCACACCGTGGAGGAGCCCACGGATCTGGCCGCGGCCGTCAAGGCTGTCCCTGCCGGAGTGGAGGTTGCCGTTATCGACTGCATCACCGTCTGGCTGGGCAATCTCTTTTACCATGAGCGCGTCAAAGATGGGATCGCCCCCGAGATCGAGGCCTTTCTCGCAAGCCTCGAGGCGCCGCCGTGCGACCTCATCGTCGTGACCAACGAGCTCGGCATGGGAATCATTCCTGCTGACGCTGAGACCCGCCAATTTCGAGACGTGGCCGGCCGGGTCAATCAGCATCTGGCCCGGCTGGCCCACGAGGTGATCCTCACCGTCTGCGGGATCCCCGTAAGAATCAAGTGCCTAGAGTGAGCTAAAGTGCCTAGAATGCCTAGAGTTAAACCGAGAAGTCCCCGGGAGGATGCGAGAGATGCGGGCTAGGAGGGTGACGAATGCACGAGTTACAGGTGATTCTTGATGCCGTCAGACCGGTAGACCGGAGCCTGGAGCCGGAGATTCGCGCTCATCTCGACCACCTCACCAAGCCGCCCGGCAGCCTGGGCGTCCTGGAGGATGTGGTAACCCGCTACTGTCTCATCACCCGGACCACAAGACCCCGGTTGCCGAAGAAGCGTATCATCACCTTCGCCGGTGACCACGGGGTGACGGCGGAGGGAGTGTCCGCCTACCCGAGCGAGGTCACTCCCCAGATGGTTCGGAACATGCTTGCCGGGGGGGCAGCGGTAAACGTCCTCGCGAGGCATGTTGGAGCGGACCTGCAGGTGATCGACATCGGCGTGGCCGACCCGCTCGAGGATGCGCCCGGGCTTGTGCGGCGCAAGGTCAGAGCCGGAACGGCCAATCTGAGCCGCGGGCCGGCCATGAGCGAGGAAGTGGCCGTCGAGGCGATCCAGGTGGGGGCCGAACTCGCTCAC
The DNA here is from genome assembly GCA_017861095.1 of Deltaproteobacteria bacterium. Lineage (GTDB taxonomy): Bacteria > Desulfobacterota > Syntrophobacteria > BM002 > BM002 > JAGFXI01. Next base: position 1,294 of record JAGFXI010000127.1, read on the forward strand.
GCGGCGGCTGGCGCGGGCATCACTCTGCTCGGCACCGGGGAGATGGGGATCGGGAATACCACTCCCTCCTCGGCTCTGCTTGCCGCCCTCATTCCCTGTCCGGTGGCGGAGGTGACCGGCCGCGGCACCGGGATCAATGACCACGCCCTGCAGCTCAAGATCAGGACGATCGAGCGAGGTCTGGAGGTGAACGCTCAAAGGCTCAGCAACCCCCTGGGAACCCTCGCCGCCCTCGGCGGGCTCGAGATTGCCGGCATCTGCGGCCTCGTTCTCGGCGCCGCCGCCTGCGGCCTCCCGGTCGTTGTGGACGGGTTCATCTCGTCCGCCGGGGCACTCGTTGCCATGCTTCTCAACGAGAAGGTAGCAGACTATCTCTTCTTCAGTCACTGCTCGGCGGAGGCCGGGCACCGGACCTTCTTCCGCCGTTTGGGGATCCACCCCATGCTGGACCTGAACATGCGTCTCGGCGAGGGAACAGGAGCGGCTCTGGCCATGGTCCTCATCGAGGCATCGGTGAAGATCTATAACGAGATGGCCACCTTCGGCTCGGCAGGGGTGAGCGGTAAGAGATGAGATATGCCAAGAGGCCTCACGACAGCATTCCGCACCCTGACCATCCTCCCCGTCCCGGGAGCTGACGCCTCGGAGCCTGCCGCTTCTCTCCCCTTCTTTCCCGTGGTAGGCGGCGTGCTCGGCCTCGTTCTCTGGGGTATCAGCCTGAGCAACGGGTTGTTCCCCGACGGCGGCTGGCCCGCCGGTGTGGCCGCCCTCATGCTCGTCGCGGGCTCCCTGCTCACCAGGGGTCTTCATCTAGACGGATTCGCCGACTGTATCGACGCCGTCGGAGGAAGCTGGGACCGTGAACGCCGCCTGGCCATCATGAAAGACAGCCACCTCGGAGCCTTCGGCGCCATTGCTCTGGTCCTTCTCCTTCTGGCCAAGTGGATCGCCATGACCAGGTTGGTGAGCTCGGGCACCGCAGTCTGGGTCATTCTCGTTCTCGCCGTGTCGCGGACCATGCAGGTGGATCTCGCCGTCCGTCTACCGTACGCGCGTCCCGAACGGGGAACCGGCCACCCCTACGTGACCGGCGCCGCAACGTGGCACCTCGTCGTTGCCGCCGCCGCTGCCGCCGGGATCGCGCTCGGCGGGTACGGTCCTTTAGGGCTGGGAGTTCTCGGGGTCGGAGTCGGCATCACCCGGCTCTTCGGACTCTGGTGCCGCTCTCGTTTGGGAGGGATTACCGGCGACCTCCTCGGTGCCGGCAGCGAACTGGTGGAACTCTGCCTGCTTCTCCTGCTTGCGGGCGCTGGCCCTCGCCTGCTCGCCTACAGTGGCTGGGACTGGATTGCCTCCTGAGACCTAGGTAGAGCGATTTTCCCGGAACCGGCTCGCTCACGTTTCGTCTCCAGTGCTGCGGCCGGCCGGGTACGGAAACCCAACGGGTATCACTGCGTCCCTTGGCAAGAGACCTGCATCACTGCCCCCCTTTGCAAAAGGGGGGTAAGGGGAGATTTGAGGCGCCCTGGGAAATCCCCCTCCCGTCCCCCCGTTACCAAAGGGGGATGATGCTATAGTGGATCACTCAGAGGCCGACGCCGAATTCGAGTATCGCTCAACTTAGTAAGGAGAAAGAACGCCCGTCGCCGGGGTGCGGCCGGAGTTCGTCAAGCGGCTGCGAGGCAGGGAGAATCCTGCTATTGTATGGACCGTTGAAATCGGGGCTTTGGGGCGCCTGTCACAGGTTTGTAACGGAACGATCATCAGTTTGTCATGAAGGATTGGCTTAGTTGAGAATTCCCATAATAAAAGGGAGTTCGTCATGTCGAAGCCGGTTATCCTCACCGTCGAGGACGATATCGACATTCTGCACCTTTTGACCTACAATCTCGATGCCGCCGGCTTCGAGGTTGTCCCTGCTCAGGACGGCTATGAGGCGCTCGCCCTGGCCAGGCGCCGAATGCCTCAGCTGATCATTCTCGATCTCATGCTCCCCGGGCTCGACGGTCTCGAAGTGTGCAAAGAGCTCAAGCGAAACGAGTCCACTCGGAAGATCCCGGTCCTCATGCTCACGGCGCGGGGGGAGGAGGTGGATCGTATCGTCGGGCTCGAGCTCGGGGCGGACGACTACGTGGTCAAGCCGTTCAGCCCGCGGGAGCTGATTCTTCGCGTCCGGGCCATTCTCAAGCGCTACATGGCGGAGGAGGCCCCCGCAACGGTCTGGAGACTTGAGGGCCTGAGCGTTGATTTTCAGGCCCATCGGGTTCTTGTCGACGATCAGGAGATTACCCTGACGGCAACGGAGTTCCGCCTCCTGGGTGAGCTCATCCGCAACCAGGGTAAGGTGCAGTCGCGCGACCACTTGCTCGACAAGGTCTGGGGCTATCAGTTCGAGGGCTACGCCCGAACGGTGGATACCCATGTCCGCCGTTTGCGGCAGAAGCTTGGACCTTACGCTGAGTTCATCGAGACCTTGCGGGGAGTGGGGTACCGTTTCAGGGATTGACCAATGTTGGGGAAGCTCTCCTTTCGCACGCGTCTGCTCCTCTCCTTCTGGGTGATTCTATTCCTCGCCCTACTGCTTCCCTTGCTCTACTATCGTTCCACCTTGGGCAGGGAAATCATCTCCGAGGCCCGCTCGGGTGCACTCCAGCGCCTCAACCTGGTCCACTGGCTGCTCCTCCAGGAACACGGCTTTCCCGACATCGAGCATCTCCAGCAATGGGTGGAGAAGCTCGGGCCACAGCTCGGGGCGCGGATCACCTATGTGTCCGAGGGCGGACAGGTGATTGCCGATTCCGAGGTGCCGTCGTCCCAGATACCTAGTCTCCAGAGTCACGCCACCCGGCCGGAGATCATCCAGGCGCTCCAAGAGGAGATCGGCTTTCACATCCGCCACAGTCCCACAGTGGATAAGGATCTCATGTACGCGGCCAGGCGGGTCCAGGCGCCGGGACGTATCGCCTCGGGGGTTGTGCGCGTCGCCATGCCTGTCTCCGCCGTGAAGGATCGCCTCGACGCCTTGGGCCGGAATTTCTTTTTCATCATGGCTCTCACCTTTGTAGCGACCATCCTGGTGAGCTACATCCTGGTTCGCCAACTCGAAACACCCCTGCGCAAGTTGATCGGCACGGCCGAAGCCATCGGCGCCGGTGACTACAGTCAGAGGGTCCGGTTCTACCGGGGTAAAGAGTTTACTCCCCTAGCCGAATCCATCAACGAGATGGCGAAAGGGATCCAGTCCCACATCCAGACCATCACCGAACAGAAGGAACAGCTCGAGGCGATCCTGAACGGCATGAGGGAAGGCGTCATGGTCCTCGACCGGCGGGGCAAGATTCAGACCGTCAACCATGCTCTCACCTCGATCCTGCCCAGGGTCCGGGAATTCAATGGTCGGCGGCCTCTGGAGGTGATCCGGAGTGCGGAGCTCCAGCAGGCATGCGACGAGGTGCTCGCGGGAACCAACGTCGAGACGGGGACGCGGAGCCTAGAGATCACCGCCGGTCCCGACCAGGTCTTCGGCGTGAATCTCGTTCGCTTCCAGCATCGACCGGGCGAGGTCGGGGCAATCGTTGTCTTCCATGATATCAGCAGGCTAAAACGGCTGGAAAAGGTTCGCCAGGACTTCGTGGCCAATGTGTCCCACGAGCTGCGAACGCCCCTCACCTCTATCCGGGGCTATACAGAGACGCTCCTTAGCCAGACACAGGCAGAGCCTGGTCCCACCGTGTCGTTCCTCCAGACCATCTTGAGGAATGCTATGCACATGTCCAAGATGGTGGACGACCTGCTCCAGCTTGCCCGCTTGGATTCCCGCGGTAAGCCCGAGGCCCTTCCCACGAGCGATGCAGCGGAGGCCGTGTCCGCCGCCTGGAAGGTGTGTGATCCCCAGGCGAGTGCGAAAGACGTCCGGCTTGAGAACTTGCTTCCGAAGGCGGGCATCAGAGTGAAGGCGAATTTCGACGAGCTGGTGCAAGTGTTTCGCAATATCCTGGAGAACGCCTTACGATACAGCCCGGCCGGCAGCCCAATCACCGTCTCAGTTGGAAGCAGCAAGGATACGGCCACCTTCGTGGTCACCGACGACGGGCCGGGGATCCCTCTCTACGCCCAGGAGCGGATCTTCGAGCGCTTCTACCGGGTGGAGAAGGACCGCAGCGACGCGAGCGGCAGCACCGGGCTGGGCCTGGCCATCTGCCGGCACATCATATTGAACCACGGCGGCGCAATTTGGGTGGAGAGTCCTCCGGCGGGCAAGAGTAAAGGATCGGCATTCATGTTTACCCTGGCTCTGGCGCAGGGGGAAGCCTTTTCCTAGTGACGTTCTTGGAGACAAACTCATGGAAGAAAGCCGGTTTCACAAAGAGCTCGATCAATTGAAACTGAGGGTCCTCCAGATGGCCGCTTTGACCGAGAAGGCTCTTGACCGGGCGCTTCAGGCCCTCTTTGAGCGAAACTCAGACCTCGCCCAAGAGGTTATCGACAAGGATCACGACATCGATTTGCTCGACGTCGAGATCGACAAGCTGATCCTCAGGCTCCTCGCGTTGGGTCAACCTGTGGCTCGCGATCTACGGTTTATCATCGGCTGTATGAGGGTCTCGATCAATCTCGAGCGCCTTGGCGATCAGGCCGTCAACGTCGCCGAGCGCGCACTCCAACTCAACCAGCGGCCGCCCATGGCGCCTCAACCGTTATTGGAGCAGTTGGCGG
>JAGFXI010000128.1 GCA_017861095.1 Deltaproteobacteria bacterium
AAAAGGTCCCAAGAAGCTGGCTGTTCTCGCCCCGGAAGATGAGGAGTTCATGCTCGCGGTGAAAACGAGCTGGCAAAAGGGATATATCGAACCTGTTCTCCTTGGCAATACGGAAAAGATGAAACGGGTGGCCGAGAAAGTCGAATTCGACATAGGCGGATTCGAAACGATTGTCGGTGACGACAGGCAGGGGATTGCCGATCTCGGTCTAAGTATGCTCTTTTCGGGGAAGCTGGAAATCGTAAGCAAGGGGCAGATCCCCACCTCTTACATCTACCGCTCCATCATCAGGGAAGAGAATAGAACCGGTTCGGGCATGACCGTGAGTGTCGTCAGCTTCTGGGAGGTTCCGGGGCTCGACCACCTGGTCGCTCTCACGGATACCGGTGTCAGCATCAAGCCGGATATGAAGACGAAGGCCGAGATCCTCAAGAACGCCCTTTTTGTATATCGTCTTCTGGGGTACCCTAAACCGCGGATTGCCGTCCTGTCCGGCCAGAGAGAGATCGGAGGTGCGCTTGTCTCTTACCGGGACTTCGATTTGCTCCGGAAAGCCGCTGCTGCGGGGGATTTCGGGGAGTGTGAGATTCTTGATGCGACTTCCTTTACGGAAATTTTTCTTGGTGGAAGAGACCGCCCGGTTGATTACGTCAGTATGAATCTCGCGAGGATGCCGCACATCCTTCTCGTTCCCTGTCTTGATACCGGAAACATTATCTGCAAGCTCGACTTCTTTCTCGATGTGACCCGCTGTTCCCTTGTTGCAACATCCAGAGGGCCCGTCTGTATCCCAGCCCGGTCCGACTCTAGCGATAACATCGTGGAGCAGCTGGCGATGTGTGTCGTGGTGACGGACAGGATGAAAGGTGAGGTGAAGTGAGATGCTGAGATTTTTCAAAGATATCCTTGACGCTGCGAAGGAAGGGGGCGCAAAGAAACTCGCGGCTCCTTGTGCGGAGAAGAAGGATATGGACCTGCTCAGCAAGGCTGTGGGCAGCGGCCTCATCATTCCCTGCCTGATCGGTGACGGCAAGGCGATAGAAGGCATGCTCAAGGGACTGCCGCTCGCGTCGCTGGAACATGAGATCATGGAAGAGAAAGACCCGGACAAGGCCCTCGGCAGATCAATAATGCTTGTCCGGGAAGGCCGTGCCGATATGCTGATGCAGGGTAGTGTTGATCACCAGATGCTGATGGACGCCGTCATGGATGCAAGAAACGGTCTTAGGAAGGGGAAGCTCACGAGCTATGTTTCGATCTTTCAGTTGCCGAAACCGGAGAAACTCATCCTCGTCACCGACACCTTCATCAACAACAATCCGACACTTGCCGAAAAACAACTGATTCTTGAACATGCTGTCCGGCTCGCAGATATCCTGGGAATCGATGCACCGAAGGTTGCGGCTCTTGCCGCTATCGAGCAGATAAACCTCAATATACCTTCGACGGTGGATGCAGCGATACTCTCCAAGATGTCGGAAAGGAAACAGTTCGGAAAGGCTATCGTTGAAGGACCTCTCGACATAGACTGCGCCCTGAGCGAGGCTGCGGCGGCAAGAAAAGGTCTCCGGAGCGTTGTGACGGGCAACGTGGATATATACCTTGTCCCGGAAATCGATACAGGCCATCTCCTGGCTGAGGCCCTCGTTTTCTTCGGCAGGCTTGAGACCGCAGGCGCGATCATGGGGACGACAAATCCGGTGATCCTAAATGTCCCTTTCGTTTCCGAGGAGAACAGGATCGTGGAGATTGCGATTGCGGCCTTGATGTGCAGGAAGGGAGAGGACCATGCATGAGCAACATCGCCTGCTCGTTATCAACGTCGGCTCTACTTCGACAAAAGTCGCCTGGTTTAGGGGAAACGACCTTCTAGTCCTCGAAACGATTCGGTACAGCAGTGAGGACCTGGCTCGTTATTCGTCCATGAATGAACAGCTTCCTCTCCGCGAAAAAGCCCTCCTTGAATTCTTGAAGAAAAACGGAATCGGCCTAGAAGAAGTAGACATGATTGTCAGTCGCGGAGGCCTTGGGAGGCCGTCGCCCGCGGGCGCGTATTGAGAGGAAGAGCGCCTTTCACGCGCTGAATCAGAAGGCGGCGGCGCGTCGGTTTGCCGTGGAGGTGGGAAGAGAGTACGAGGGAATGAATCTGGTTGTGGCCCACCTGGGCGGGGGTATCACCGTCGGCGCTCATCAGAAGGGGAGGGTGATTGATTGCACCCACGGGCTCGGGGAGGGCCCTTTCACGCCGGAGAGGGCCGGTTCTCTTCCCACAACAGACCTGCTTGACCTGGCCTTTTCCGGTAAGCTTGATAAGACGCAGATTCTGCGCCGCCTTGTGGGGCAGGGCGGCCTTTTCGCTTATCTCGGTACAAACGATGTTGAGAAAGTGGAAGAGATGATCACGGCAGGAGACGAAAAGGCGGAACTCGTGTATGAGGCCATGGCCTATCAGGTTGCCAAGGAGATCGGGGCGATGAGCGTCGTCCTGAGGGGGGAGATTGACGGAATTATCCTGACAGGGGGTTTGGCAAACTCCGCGATGATGACGAGCCTGATCCGGCAGTGGATCCAGGTCATCGCACCTGTATTCGTCTATCCCGGTGAGGACGAGATGGCGGCGCTCGCCGAAGGCGGCCTCAGGGTATTGCGGAAGGAAGAGGAATTAAAGAAGTATTCATAGGGAGCCATGGATTCCAAATCAGGTCCCGAATAACTTAATCTCAGATTGAGCGTGGTCAAGAGAAGACACAGCGATTGCATTTCTTCACCCGCGAAGGATCCCTCAGGAGCCTCTTCCTGAAGTCGGCAAACTCCTTGGAGCGCCAGATGGTCCTGTATTTCTCTTCCAAAGCGTTGCCGAACAAATGATACCGGTACGGATCCTTACAGCAGGGAACGACGGTGCCGTCCCAGTTGACCATGGCCCAGTCCCAGGGGAAAGGGCAGAGCCCGGGCCTTTGTTTGGTGGGGCGCAGAGCTCGGGTCTTCGGATCGATGAAGAAGCGTGAGTAGCCTTTTTCGGGCAGGAAGTCTTCCGCAGTATCTTCTTCTACCCAGACTGTCTTCTGCTTGTATTTCATCTTCAGTTCGGCAGCAAGCTCCTTCATGCGAGGAATCTCATGCTGGTTGTGCTTCATGACAATGAATTGGAGCACAAGCCTTGGATGCTTCGAGGCACACCTCGCCTTGGCCTCGTTGATCTGCCTGATGCCGCCTAGTATCCTGTCAAGGCTTGCATTGACGCGGTATTTCTGCAGCGTTTCTTCCGTAGCCCCGTCGAGTGATATCTTGAGAGAGTCGAGGCCGCTTGTGACCAGCCTCTCCGCACTACTGGTATCTCCAAGAAACTGCCCGTTGGTACTGATGCGGACCCCCATGCCGAACTCTTTGCAGTAGGCCACCATCTCGAGAATCTGGGGATGGAGGAAGGGTTCGCCGAAGCCCCAAAGCTGGGCGTACGTTGCGTGGGGCCCCAGCTCGTCCACCAGGGTGCGAAAGTCGGCAAGGGACATCCGACCTTTCTTGAACGGGAGTCTATTGCTGCCGGTGGGACATGCGGGGCATTTCAGGTTGCACACGTTGGTCGGCTCGATCATGATATTAAACGGCATGTTCAAGGGCCTGACGAGCGCCAATGTCCGGCTCATCCATGCGAGCACCAGGTTGAGCTTCTTTGCCCTGCTGTAGTTCGCCATAGACCCGACGCCAGCCCGCATTATGCTCGAACCACCTGATCCGACCTGTCTGCCGCCGCACTCGGTTGGTGTAACCTTCCCCATCAGCAGCACCACGCGGAGAGTGAGCGCCTGGAAGCCGCGGACGAAAGCGGAAATGATTCAAAATACCACGCGAGAGCCGGACGAGCAAGCAAGGGGAGCAGCGCGCGGAGGGCGTGGTTTCATCCCCAAGGGCCCGGAAGAGGGGGAATAGGTGACACGGCCGTCACTTCATCGAAGAGCCTCCACCTGTTGAGCAGGCGAAGAGAATGGAGTACCATTCGCCTGCACGAATGAGGGGGCAACTCATGAGAGAGGGAGTCACAGTTCAAACTTTGAGAGAATTTTGTCAACGCTTCGTCGAAGCCGAGGCAGGCCGATCAGGGAACGGCGGTTGGTGGAAGGCCCCGCTCCTGGCAACGGGACCAATCGACGGCCGTTTCGGCGCGTTGCGCCGGATTGCTGCCGACGACCATTTCCATCCGAAGGACCTGCTGCCGACAGCGAGATCGGTGGTCGTGTTCTTCATCCCCTTCAGGGAAGGGCTGGCGAGAGAGAACAGCGAGGGCGACCGCCCGTGCCGAAGCTGGGGGTTCGCCTATGTTCAGACCAATGAACTGATCGGCCGGCTGAGCAGCGGCCTGAGCGACCTCTTCCGCGAGCGCGGCTTTGCCTCCGCCCTGACCCCTGCCACTCACAACTTCGATGAGGAGAGATTGATGGCCCGGTGGTCACACAAGCATCTGGGCTACCTGGTCGGGCTGGGGCGCTTCGGCGTTCACTCGATGCTCATTACGCCCTCGGGCTGCTGCGGCCGCCTCGGAAGTCTGGTTACCGAGGCAGAGCTTGGAGACCGTCCCCTGGTCGAGGCCGATGAGGCCTGTCTTCTCAGGGCGGGCGAGGAATGCGGCCAATGTATGGGAGCCTGTCCGGTGGATGCCCTGGGGGAGAATGGTTTCGACCGGAGGCGCTGCTGGCAGCGGCTGAAGGAGAACCGCAACACCCTCGACTACTTTCGTGACCTGCCCGAGAGCACCCACGTGTGCGGCAAGTGCGTTGCCCTGATGCCGTGCAGCTTCCGGAATCCGCTAACGACATCGTTGGGGCGACGCTCCAGGAAGCTGGTTCCTTCGCGATGAGAACTCGTTGTTGACCGGTGCGGCGAGAAGAGGTACCCTGCGCCCGCAGAAGCCTGCCGAGGGCAAACAAAGGGCAAGCGAGAGGACCCGTGGGCGACAACGAGGACAATGAGTTCGGCTTCATCACGCGCTCGGCGGAGCGGCTTCGGGAAAATCCGGAGGCGCTGACGGCCTTTCTGGAGTCCTTGCGGAAGTCGCTGATCAGGATCGCCGTTTCCGTCCTATGCTGCTCCGTCGCCGGCTATGTGTTTGCCCAGCCCATACTCAGGTACTTCCATAGCATCGTGGGTGCCGAACTCGCCGCCTACGGCATCCCGGAGGCGTTCCTCGCCCTCCTGAACGTCGCCTTCGCAGTGGGGGTTTTTGTTTGCATCCCCCATATCATCTACGAGATCCTCGCAGCGATACCGGCTGCGTTTCCCTCCTTTAGCCGAAAATCCGTGTTCGGCTTCTGGTTCATGTCCGTGTTCCTTTTCTATGCGGGGGCTCTTTTCTGCCGCTATGTCACCTTGCCCTACGGCGTGAAATTCCTGCTTAGCTTTGAAGGCGAAAACATCGAAGCTATTATTGCCGTAAGAAAGTTCGTCTCCTTCTGCATGCTCTTTCTCTTCGGGTTCGGCCTCATCTTCGAGCTGCCCCTCGCCATGATCATCGTAGGCCGCCTGGGCCTGGTGTCGGCGAAAAAGCTCGGAAGAGCTCGCCGGTGGGCCGTCCTGGTCATAAGCATCATTGCGGCGGTCCTCACCCCGACCCCTGACGTGTTCAACATGATGCTCATGGCGGTGCCCCTGTACCTGCTGTTCGAGGTCGGGTTGCTCGGAATGCGCCTCTGGGGGAAGAAGCGGGGGGAAGGTTAGGAACGCCAGAGAGAGCGAGTCTCGCCAGATTCGCGGTGTGCCCGGCGCGGCAGCTCTGCACTCCCAGGGGTAGGGAAATCACTTGCTCCAGATACCGCCGTAATAGGCCCTAATCTCGTCGGCGGGCTTCTCCTCGTCGACGGATCGAGTTTGGGTTATATAGCACCCCAGGATGACGAGGCCGAAGACCCATTCAAGACTCTGCAGAGGCAACCCGCAGGCCGCCGTCTCCGGGAGCTAGGATCTCTCCCGGGAAGAACCGGCGTGGGTGGAGGCAACACCATGGATTTTTCCTTATCCCGCAACCTGGCTCATGATCTCGAGGGATTCGAGGCCTTCCTGAACAACCACCTCGTCCCGAATGTCTCTTCTTGGAACCGTGAGAGAGAGGTGCCCCGGGGGTTTTTCGAGGAACTGGGAAGATCCGCCTGGCTCCAGTACTGCTTCCCGGCGGAGCGTGACGGCCAGGGGGCCCTGAAACAAGGGCTCCTCTTCGAGCGTCTGGCCCGCACGTCACCGGGCGTGGCGGTGGCCGTCCTGGTCCATGTCTCCCTGGGCCTGAACGCCCTCGTCCTTTTTGGCTCCGAGGCGCAGAAGGAGCGGTTTCTTCCGCAGGGTCTGGCGGGAAAAACCTTGATGTGCACCGCAAGCACGGAGCACACCGGGGGAAGCGACGTCGCCGGGATTGCGGCCCGGGCGGAGAAGGTGGCGGAGGGCTGGGTGCTTAACGGAACCAAGGCCTACGTGACCAACGGCGCACTCAGCGACCTCGCGGTGGTCAGTGCGGTCACGGACCCCGATGCCTCGCGGACCAAGAGGCTTTCTCTCTTTCTCGTGGACCTAAACTCTCCCGGGGTCTCAAGGACAAAACTTGGCAAGCAGGTCTGGATCCCCTCAGACCTCACCCGGCTCCAGTTCACCAACGTGCACATTCCCGAGGCGAACCTCCTCGGAGCAAGGGGACGAGGGCTCCAGCAGATCCTCGAGATCTTCACTCACAGCAGGATCTCCATCGCCGCCCTGACTCTGGGCACGGCGACGGGCGCCTTCTCGCTCGCTCTGGAGCATGCGAGACGGCGCACCCTTTTCGGCACCAAGGTGGTCGACTTTCAGGCGAAATCCTTCGAGATTGCGGACCTGCACGCAAAGATCGAGGCGGCGGCCCTCGTGGTCTGGAAGGCCTGCTGGCTCAAGGATCAGGGCAGGGAGTTTCGCCGGGTGGCCTCGACGGCCAAGTACGTGACGGTGACCATAGCGCGGGAGGTCGGCACCTGGGCGGCCGACATCTTCGGCGCTTCCTCCGTCATGCTGGAGCACCCGGTCCACAAGTTCCCCATGGACGCATGGGCGGCCTCCCTAGGGGAGGGGACGCAGGACGTGCAAAAACTGGTGATCTTCCGGGAGATCATGAAGGACGGTAAGGCTTTGCCGACGGGGTGGGAGCTGGATTGAGGGTTTGTGGCCTCTCGGCGCCGCCATCGCCCCTCGCAAGTACCTTGCCGGGGCCCCGCGTTTGCCCGCACCTGCGGTATCCCCGTGAGAACAGCCTTTTGCCAGCCCGCATCACGCACGAACCACCTGCTGCGACCGCGGATCTGGCCGTCCTTCCGGGTGTCCTCGGGTCTCGCTTGTCCCGCCTGTCCCGAGCTTGTCACGGGGAGCTTGTCGCGGGGAACCTAGCCTTCTACTGACAAGTACGCCTCGGGTCCAGTCCCGCGGTACCGCGGGATGGTGTTGCCCGGTGGCACGACCACCTCCACGATCTCGCAACGGCGGTGCGTGCATAATGCGCCTAACTAACCGCTCATTTGATTGCTGAGATCTTGATGCTGACCACCGAACCTGCCAAATCCTCAGCCTGTTCCTGGATCAGGTCTTGTCAAGGTCTTCTTGATCTGCAAAAGGAGGCCAAGGCGGAACGACCGTTCGGGGTGACCCTTTTCATTCCCCTCACCCCGGCATCCTGCTTCCCTCGGTCAGGTTCCCCCAATGTGCCGCAGTACATTGTCCCATCAAAATTCAAATGTAGAGCTCAGGTGGGGATTCCAGGGCATAAATCACTTTCTATTCCTATGCAATCAGATAATAAAACTAGTAATATTCTCTTAGGATGAAATCCACTTGACCCCTGACCTTCTATCTTCTATATTCCTATCCGACAATATAACA
>JAGFXI010000129.1 GCA_017861095.1 Deltaproteobacteria bacterium
TTGTGCATATAAGTTGGAACCCGGTGATGGCCGAGAAGGCGGGGTATAAGCATTTCATGGAAAAGGAGATCTACGAGCAACCCCGGGCGGTCATCGACACCTTTCGCGGTCGAATCGGTGAATCCACCGGGGAGATCTACCTGGACGATTTGAATCTGGACCGACATCGGGTGGAGGCCCTGAACAAGGTTGTGATTGTGGCGTGCGGAACCTCCTATCACGCCGGGCTGGTCGGCAAGTTTCTCCTTGAATCCCTGGCGGGGCTGCCAGTGGAGGTGGACCTGGGTTCCGAGTTTCGATACCGGGATCCCCTCGTTGACGGGAAGACCTTGCTCATTCTCATCTCACAGTCCGGGGAGACGGCCGATACCCTGGCGGCCATGCGCGAAGGCCGGAAGAAGGGGGCGTTCATCCTCGCCATCTGTAACGTGGTGGGGAGCAGCCTGGTGCGGCAGGCAGATGGTGTCCTTTACACTCACGCCGGGCCGGAGATCGGGGTAGCCTCCACCAAGGCCTTCACCACGCAACTGGTGGCCCTCTACCTCTTGGCCCTATACCTTGGAAGCAAACTGAAGAGAATCTCCCCTGAGCAGTCCCGGGAGGCCATCGCCGAACTGGTGAGGTTACCCAAGAAGATGGAAGCGGTTCTTGGCCAAGACCGCCTCATCCGGGACATCGCCCAGGAATATGTGAACGCTCGGGACTTCCTCTACCTCGGCCGGGGAATCAACTACCCTATCGCGTTGGAGGGGGCCCTCAAGATGAAGGAGATCTCCTACGTCCACGCCGAGGGCTACCCCGCCGGCGAGATGAAGCACGGCCCCATCGCCCTCATCGACGAGCATATGCCGGTGGTGACAATTATTGCGGATCATGGGGTGACCTTCGACAAGATGCTTTCCAACATGGAGGAGGTGAAGGCTCGCCGGGGCAGGCTCGTGGCCATATCCGACACGACACGGACGGAGTTGTTGGCCAAGGTTGACGCATGTGTTCCGGTCCCGAGTTCAAGTCCTTACCTTGCGCCTGTACTTTTCACGCTTCCGCTGCAACTTCTAGCATACCACGTGGCAGTCTTTCGGGGGACAGACGTGGACCAACCGAGAAATCTTGCGAAGAGTGTAACAGTCGAGTAGGGGCGGGCATGGGGCAGGCATCCCGCTACTTGACGAGAAAAACCATTATTGACTTATAATAGTCTAGGTATGAGAGGACAAACGGGGAGATGGCCGGAACAGAGACATCCATGGCGAGGAATGGCGGCGGGGACGAGCAGGGTCGGGAGTCACCCTTCGATCATCTGGAGACGAAGATCAATTCCCTGATCGAGCGCTACGAAGGGCTGCAGCGGCACTACCAGGATTGTAGCCACCAGTTGGCCGAACGAGAAGCTCGGATTCGCCAGCTTGAGGAGCAGGTTCGAAGCCTGGAGCAGCAGCGGGCCGAGGCACGGCGCCGGCTGGATGGGTTGATCGAGAGAATTACCCAAATCTCGTAGGGGGCGCGGTTGACGAAGAGGGTCAAAGTAGGAATCCTTGGACAGGAGTATGTGCTCCACACGCAGGGCGATGATGCCCATGTGGAGAAGGTGACCCGTTACCTCAATTCGCAATGCGAGGAGGCACGGCGAGCGACGGGCCCGTCGTCGCCGGCCACGATTCTCGCCTTGGCTGCCCTTAACATAGCGAGCGACTACCTAAAAATGAAGGAGTCCCACGAACGGCTGCTCGAACGAATCGAGCGGCAACAGGAAAGACTCTCGGCCTTCATAGGATAGGGTGAATCCCCTGCGGTGTTGGTGATCGGCAGTACGTTCTTGAGCCAACAATACAATCCCGGGGGCTCTTCCTTGGAACGGTGTGTCGCGTCGGTTCGCCGAAGCGCCTTACCTTGCCTAATTCAGCATTTTTGGCTATTTTCCATTTGACGCTTCTGGGGTTTCTCTGGGGATCTCAGGAGGAAGCGTGAAAGGTATGTCTCCTTTACGTGAGGTGGAGATCCGGTAATGGGGTTGGGGTTTGGCTCCCGCCCAAGGCGACATCGGGGAAGGCGCAATCATCGCCGTCCACTGTGATGGATGTTGTTGAGCCGGCCGATCAAGGCGGCGTGGGCATAGTGAGGCGATTTCGCGGCTCACCCAAATTCTCATCAACAATCGGTCGAGCTGGCCGGTTGTTCAGATACAGCCTGTTTGTGTTGGGTATCATTGGACCTCTGAGAGAGAGGGAGTCGTAGCTGCCCTAAGAGGATACACCTGATCCCGATACATGAGGGTGAGAGGGACCCTGCCCGGACAAGGGACTACCTCCGCCCTGCCCCACTTTCGATCTCCCACCACGTAGTGTCTCCCGCCACAGGGCAGGTGAAAGGTTCATCTGCTCCGCCCGGGAAATCCTTCCTCCTGAGCACTCATGGAGAGGGCATCGCCCTGAGCCCGACGCTCCGAACTCGCCCCGCCTCCTTCTGCCTTAGCGAAACGTCCGGCGGAGGAGGGGGATGAGGCTGGTGTGGCGGAGAACCTTGAGCCTTCCCCATCTGCCCCGGAAAACTAGTCATCCGCTTTGCACCCTTATTGCATACGACGCGGTGCACCTAGGGAGGGACATATGGGAGCCGTCGAACTAACCGGCACCACGATAACGATCATGGTACTCTGTACCATGCTCGGGGGGCTTGTTGCCGCCCTCGTTGTCAAGAAGGTAATGGAAGGGCGCCTTGCTACCGCCAGGAATGAGGTGGAGCGAATCGTCATTGAAGCCCAGAGGGATGCGGAAACTCTAAAAAAAGAGGCGATGATCCAAGCGAAGGATAGCCTCTACCAAATGAAGGTTGAGTTTGAGCGCGAAGTGAAGGAGACGAAGAGGGAGCTCCAGAACCTCGAGCGTCGCCTGCTCCAAAAGGACGAGAACCTCGACAAGAAGAGCGAGGCTCTGGACAAGCGGGACAGTAATATCTCTCGGAAAGAAAGAACACTTGGCCAGCAGGAAAAGGATCTCGCCGAGAAACAGGAGACGTTGGACAAGCTCATTCTGGAGAAGCGCACCCAACTCGAGCAACTGGCCGGCTTGTCCTCCGCCGAGGCGAAGGAGATGTTGGTCAAGTCCATGGAGGGGGAGGCCCGTCTCGATGCCGCCAAGCTGATCAAGCGGATTGAGAGCGGGGCCCGGGAAGATGCGGCCAAGAAGGCCACAGAGATTATCTCCCTCGCTATCAAGCGCTATGCCGGGGACTACGTGGCGGAGAAGACTGTATCGGTGGTAGCTCTCCCGAACGAGGAGATGAAGGGGCGCATCATTGGTCGGGAGGGCCGAAACATCAGGGCCATCGAGGCATCGACTGGCGTGGAGTTGATCATTGATGATACGCCCGAGGCGGTCATCCTGTCCGGATTCAACCCCGTCCGTCGGGAGGTGGCGAGGATCTCGCTTGAGCGACTCATCAGTGACGGCCGCATCCACCCTGCGCGCATCGAAGAGATGGTGGAAAAGGTTAGCCAGGAAGTTGATGGTGCTATCCGCGAGGCTGGGGAGCAGGCAGCCTTTGATGTGGGTGTGCACGGGATTCACCCGGAGTTGATCAAACTGGTCGGGAAGCTCAAGTATCGGACGAGCTACGGTCAGAATGTGCTGGAGCACTCCATCGAAGTTGCCTTTCTCTGCGGCATCATGGCGGCTGAGCTGGGGCTGAACGAGAAGCGAGCCAAACGAGCCGGCTTGCTCCACGACATCGGCAAGGCGGTGGACCACGAGGTTGAGGGCCCTCATGCCGCCATCGGCGCTGAACTCGCCAAGAAGTTCGGGGAATCTCCTAAGGTGGTTCATGCCGTCGCTGCCCATCACGAAGATCTGGAACCGACAGGTGTCCTAGCGGTTTTGGTTCAGGCAGCCGATACCCTCTCCGGCGCGCGGCCGGGAGCCCGGAAGGAGCTCCTGGAGACCTACGTGAAGCGACTGGAGGATCTGGAACGGATTGCGAACTCCTTCGGTGGGGTGAGTAAGTCCTATGCCATTCAGGCGGGCAGAGAGCTCCGGATCATGGTGGAGAGCGACAAAGTTACCGACGAGGACTCGATCCTCCTCAGCCGCGACATTGCCAAGCGCATCGAAAACGAGATCAGTTACCCCGGCCAGATCAAGGTGACGGTAATCCGTGAAACCAGAGCCGTGGAATACGCGAGGTAGTGCCGCAGACACAGGATGACAGTTCCCCTATGAAGGAGCGAGATCGGCGATGCGTTCGCATCCTCTTCATCGGTGACATCGTGGGCAAGCCGGGAAGGGATGTGGTGGCGGCCCTTCTGCCACGACTGGTCAAGAGTCGCCAGGTGGACTTTGTTGTCGCCAACGGCGAGAACGCCTCGGCCGTGGCGGGCCTTACTCCGAAAGTTGCGGAGGAGCTCCTAGACCTCGGCATTGATGTCCTTACCTCGGGGAACCACATCTGGAAGCGAAAAGAAATCGAGCCTTATCTCGCACAGAGCAGAGTGGTCCTTCGACCCGCCAACTACCCCAGCGGTGTACCGGGAACCGGACATGTGGTGCTCAAGACGGACGAGGGTATACCGGTGGGAGTTGTCAATCTTGAAGGGCGGGTGTTCATGAAACCGCTGGATTGTCCTTTCCGAACGGCTGATCACCTCCTTGACCAGATGGCAACGAAGACTGCCATACGGATTGTGGACTTCCATGCTGAAGCAACCTCCGAGAAACAAGCCCTGGCCTGGTATCTGGACGGGCGGGCAAGTGCGGTGGTGGGAACCCACACTCATGTGCAGACCGCTGACGAACGGATCCTCCATGCAGGCACAGGCTTCATCACCGACGTGGGCATGACTGGCCCGACGGACTCGGTTATCGGCATCCGTAAGGAAGATGCAATCACACAACTGATTACCCAGAAACCCCTCACTTTCAACCCGGCCAAAGGACGCCTCCAGCTCCAGGCCGTTCTCCTTGACATTTCGCCGGAAACTGGGCATACGGTGGCAATCGAACGGATCTGTCAAGCACTCCCAGATCTAGGCGGTGTCAGCTGACTGTGTAACAATACATCTCCCGGCCTAACATCCGTGGTACGGCGTAGGTGATAACTCGTGGAGGGTGAAGTTTTTCTCCGGTCGGCGGGCTGCGCTTTGCCAGGATCCTGGGCGGAGCGAAGCGGGAGAACGAGACTCGCGGAAGGGGAGAAAAGCGTTGAAGAACGCATACGATGTCTTGGAGGAACGGGGTTTTGTCGACCAGGCAACCGATGCGGCCGGTCTACGTCAGCTGCTGAGAAAACCGGCGACCTGTTATATCGGTTTTGATCCCACCGCCCGCAGTCTTCATGTGGGACATCTGGTCACGATCATGTCCCTGGCCCACATGCAGCGGTCCAGTCATCGCCCCATCGCTCTCGTGGGTGGCGGGACCGGCATGGTCGGCGACCCGAGCGGCAAGACCGAAATGCGTCAGATGTTGAGCCGCGACGATATCGACATCAATGCCTTGCACCTGAAACGGCAGCTTGGCCAGTTTCTCGATTTCGGCGATGGACTGGCGTTACTACTGAACAACGCCGACTGGCTGCTTCCCCTCAAGTACATCGAGTTCCTGCGGGATATCGGCTGCCATTTCAGCGTGAACCGGATGCTGGCTGCAGAGAGTTACCGTGCCAGATTGGAGACAGGCCTCAACTTCATCGAGTTCAATTACATGCTCCTCCAGGCCTATGACTTCCTTTACCTCTTTGATCACTTCGACTGTCGCATCCAGATGGGCGGGAGCGACCAGTGGGGAAACATCGTCGCCGGCGTCGATCTGGTTCGCCGGGTGAGGCAGCAGACGGTTTATGGCGTTACCTTCCCCCTCATTACCACCGCCAGCGGCGAGAAGATGGGGAAGACCGCCAAGGGGGCGGTTTGGCTGGATGGGAACCTCACCTCTCCTTACGAATACTACCAGTACTGGATGAATACCGATGATCGGGACGTGGGCCGGTTCCTCGCCTTTTTCACCTTCCTGCCCATGGAGGAGATTGGCCAGGTCCAGGGGCTGAAGGGTGAAGCGCTCAATGCGGCCAAGACGGTTCTCGCCTTTGAGGCGACGACAGTGACCCACGGCGAGAAGGCCGCCCGGAGTGCTCAGGCGGAATCGAGCCGGATTTTCGGGGTGCGAGAGGTTCCCGCGGATTTATTGCCGAGCAGTGCCGTCGGAAGGACGGCGCTGTCGGAAGCGGAGGGTCTTGGCGCAGGAGTGAGTACAACGATCATCTCGGCGAGTCGTCTGCGGCAAGGGATTCCTGCCTTCGAGCTGTTCGCGGAAGTGAGGCTGTGCGCCTCCAAGGGGGCGGCACGACGGTTGATCCAGCAGGGAGGAGGGTACGTCAACGGTGGGCGGCTGCAAGGAGTGGACGAAGGGATCACCATGGCTCACCTTCGGGGGGGACAGATCCTCTTGCGGGCAGGGAAGAAAAATTACCATAAGATTCAGGTAGATGAAGAGAAAATATAAACTTCCCCATCCCTGAGGAAGTCCTTGACAATTCCAATGGAGAGGGTATACTCGACGGACTCTCAGGGGAGGGGGAGTTTTTTCTCTTGACAGAAAGGCGCGCTCTTTGATATAAAGAAAAATTGTCGCTTGTGACAGGGCAACAATTTTTCGCTTGACAGAAAATGTACAACGTAGTATAAAAATATCGCATCGCGTGTCCCCTTGATCTTTGAAAACTAAATAGCGTGTCGATCTCGTGGGCCCTTATCACTTGCCTAAGAAGCCGAAATCTTTCGGTTTCAGAACTTAAGTGGCGAGTTTGATCCTGGCTCAGAATGAACGCTGGCGGCGTGCATAACACATGCAAGTCGTACGAGAAATCCCGGGCTTGCTCGGGAAAGTAAAGTGGCGCACGGGTGAGTAACGCGTGGGTAACCCACCTCCGAATCGGGAATAACTCCGCGAAAGTGGAGCTAATACCCGGTAAGACCACGT
Organism: Deltaproteobacteria bacterium; assembly: GCA_017861095.1. Taxonomy (GTDB): domain Bacteria; phylum Desulfobacterota; class Syntrophobacteria; order BM002; family BM002; genus JAGFXI01. The sequence goes on from JAGFXI010000129.1 coordinate 6,969, forward strand.
CTCGTCCGCGGGATGGGGTAAAAGCTGACCTCTCCATGGAAGTTGGCGTTCGGAGACGGGCCCGCGTCCTATCAGCTAGTTGGTAGGGTAATGGCCTACCAAGGCAACGACGGGTAGCTGGTCTGAGAGGATGATCAGCCACACTGGAACTGGAACACGGTCCAGACTCCTACGGGAGGCAGCAGTGAGGAATTTTGCGCAATGGGCGAAAGCCTGACGCAGCAACGCCGCGTGGGTGAAGAAGGCCTTCGGGTCGTAAAGCCCTGTCAGGTGGGAAGAACCGTTCCGGCACGAATACTGCCGGAACCTGACGGTACCACCAGAGGAAGCACCGGCCAACTCCGTGCCAGCAGCCGCGGTAATACGGAGGGTGCAAGCGTTGTTCGGAATCATTGGGCGTAAAGGGCGTGTAGGCGGTCAGGTAAGTCAGATGTGAAAGCCCTGGGCTCAACCCAGGAAGTGCATTTGAAACTACCTGACTTGAGTACGGGAGAGGACGGGGGAATTCCCGGTGTAGAGGTGAAATTCGTAGATATCGGGAGGAATACCGGTGGCGAAGGCGCCCGTCTGGACCGATACTGACGCTGAGACGCGAAAGCGTGGGGAGCAAACAGGATTAGATACCCTGGTAGTCCACGCCGTAAACGATGAGCACTAGGTGTAGCGGGTATTGACCCCTGCTGTGCCGT
>JAGFXI010000130.1 GCA_017861095.1 Deltaproteobacteria bacterium
AGGATTACTTAACCCCGGGCTTCCGCCAGTTCAAGTGCCCTTGAGCGGACGCTTCCGCTTCGGCCCGTTGCCGGGATCAAGCGCCACGGCCAAAGGAAAGTCGGCCTGTCCGCGCCGACTCGGGGGAACGAATCTTTGGGTGCCGTTGCTAGCCTGGATTATGCACGAACCAGCTGCTGCGGCCGTAGATAATGCGGGCTAGAATCTTCAACCAAGGCCTTACAAGGGTGTCGAGGGGAGAGTTAAAATAAAAAGGAGGGTGATGCGGCCTCACGACGCGTGTCGTCGCCGAGTGCCTCGGGGATCCGGCGAGAATCGAATCCTGCGGGCGACGGGAAAGACAACCGAAAATCACCATCAGAGCCGCGGCAAAGCCGGCACGAAGCGGAAAAAGAGGAGGACAGCCGCGGCAAAGCCGGCACGAAGCGGAAAAAGAGGAGGACCAACTGTGGCGATTTCAGGAAAGTACGGCAAGGTTACCATTCCCAGGATTGGAGAGGATGAGCCTGTCTTCATCCTCCGGGCTCAGGACCGACTCGCTCAGGGGATGATCGAGATCTACAAGGTGATCGCCTCCTTTCACGATTCGCCTCTCGGGACGGAGCTCGACCGCGAGATCGAGCGGTTCCGCGCGTGGACCGGCCGGCGGAAGATGCCGGATTGAGAGGTTTTGGAAGGACCCTGCTCATACCGGGGAAAGGAACCGCCGGCGTGAAGAATTTTTCAGCAACCTACCGAGCGCGGGGTAGTTCGTCTAAAGGATCTCGGGCCTGGTGAAGGGGGTAGTTCGCATGAAGGAATACTCACCCGAGTGGCTGTGTCGCGAGGTCTTGGAGAGGGCGAGAGACGCCGTTATTCTCGCCGATCGAGAGGGCCTCATCCGGTTCTGGAATGCGGGGGCCGAGAGGATTTTCGGCTACAGCGGGGAGGAGGCCCTCGGCCGGAGCCTGGATCTCATCATCCCGGAGCGTCTGCGGGAGCGCCACTGGGAGGGCTACCGCAAGGTCATGGCGACCGGCGTCACCCGGTACGGCGACGAGGTGCTGGCGGTGCCCGCCCTCCGGCGCGACGGCGGGCGGATCTCCATCGAGTTCACCATCCTTCTCCTGCAAAATGATGGAGGGGATTTGGTCGGGACCGCCGCAATCATTCGCGACGTGACCGCCCGCTGGGAAAAGGAGAAGGAGCTTAAGAGGCGGCTCGCCGAGCTGGAGGCGAAGCTCTCACCGCCCGGCTGATTCGGCCCGAAGGGACGTGGGCGGGCATCGCCAACCAAGAATCTTCGTAGGCAGGCAAGGGCGCGGCACAGGTTGATGGGTCAGGCATGCGACCCATACGCCCTCTACGACCAACAGATCAGGAGAGGCTGTGCTTTCCCCTGAAGACGAAGACGTAGGTACCGTGGTTCACATCCACTGTCAGGTTTCCGCCCTCGGCCTCCGCGATCTGTACCCAGCTCGGCGGCGTGCCTTCCAGGCACTCGGCGGCCTCAGGGAAATAGCGGCCAGCCTTCCCATCGAACCAGGCGAGCAGTTCGGCCTCACTCCCGTAAGACCTCGCCAGCTCCCGAGCGGCATCCCTGGCTCGGTCGAACTCCAGGTCAGGCTCTTCCAGGGTGAGGTGAACGGGGGCCGGAAGCACCCCTTCCCTCGGGATTTCGCACTCGCGCATCTTCTTCACCCCCACTCTCTCAGCGGTTATCGAGAAACGTAACTCCAGGAGCTCCGGATAACGAGGGGTCGACTCCGCTCCCGACCCGGAGCATTCCGGAACTCGCCGTTGCCTGCTGCCTGACAGCCGACCCCTCGCCAGCGCCTTCCCGACGGCCGTCAGAGCCGCTCCAGCCAGTTCACGGACCTGTCGCGTGAGGGCAACGTCGCATCGACCCCGACGACCTCCTCGCACACGCACCTCGCGTAGGTCGGGCCCTCGATGCAGACAAGTTGATAGCCCTCGACGCACTCAAACGAGTCGTACTGTGCCATGATTCGCCCTCCGTGGCGTCGTGTTCGAATTACCGGGTAGGTTGTTTCACAACAAGTATAACCAGATTCCTTGGGGGCAAGGAGTTGGCAAGGTGAGGTGCCGGCGGCTTCTTGATCGAAGAGCTGAAAATCCATATAGTGTGGCCGTTGGGAAGAAAAGTCTTTCTTTGTGAGTTATATGAACTCAGGGCCGTCGATCGCGAGTTGCGGGATCGGGCCTGACACTGCGGGCCAAGCGGCCCCCGTGAGACCATGGTTCCCCTGTGGCAAAGGGGGATGGATGGGGAGTTTTGTTCGAGGATGTGGATCCCATGACCAGACCCGTTCCGGAACCGATCACCCTCTTCAAGAACCTGCGGGAGACACTCCTCAGCATGTCTCCCGCCCGGCTCGGGGTCTTTCCTTCGGAAGCGCTGCCGAATGTCTGGGGTGTGCTCATGGAGACCGGCTATTCTCCCGCTGTGGTAACCCTCGTCGCCCTGGCCGACGGCACGACGAGCCTTTGCTTCGGGTCCGGAGGCGGCGTCATCGGAGCCGAAAAGTACGGTGCGGTCCGAGAGGCGACCGCCGCCTTCATCGCTGCAGCGGAGCACCATCGCAACAAACTGGCGCCAACTGACTCTTTCCCCCTTCCCGACGTGGACCGGGTCCGCTTCTATGTGCTCACCTTCACGGGCACGCTCACTGCCGAGGCCGGGGAGCGGGAGCTCGGCAAGAGGACCCACGAACTCTCCGCCCTCTTCTACGCTGCCCACGACGTGATCACCCAGATCCGCATCACCTCCGACAAATCCGAGAAGGGAGCGTTCAATTAGGATGAACCTTTTCCACAGGCGAAGTCCCCAAGAGCACGCAGCGGCCGGTAGGTCGCCCGCTCCCCTGGGTCGAGTTAGACTTCCTCCGGGTTAGTCAATCAAAAGTGGGTTTCGGCCAGTAAATGGAACAGTTGGGGCCCCGGCAGGCCAACCGCTTCGTCTGCTATCCTACCGAGCTGCGAGAGAGGTTGATCTACCCAAGTCTTGAGCATAAGCGCACCATAGCGTGGAGGACCTTCCATGGTAAAGATCAAACTCGATCATTGTGTGATTCATGTTTCGAATTGGGAACGCTCGAATGCATTCTACCGCGACGTGATGGGGGCAGAGCTCGTGGAGATCGGGGCTGGTTGGTCGTATCGCTTTGGGGATACGCAACTCAATTGTCACGGGCCGAACGTGGATGGTAAACCGGTGGCAAAACTTCCGGTCATGCCGGGGGGCAGCGACTTATGCTTTGTCTGGCCCGGCCCGATTCGAACCGCCCTTGCCCATTTAGAGGAACACGGCGTTCAGGTGGAAGTCGGGCCTGTCCCGAGATTCGGCTCACGGGGTCGAGGGACCAGTGTTTACTTTCGAGACCCCGACGGCTCATTGATGGAATTCATCTCATACGCAAGCAATGGGGAAAGAATTTAGGCTCTTGGCTGAGTGGCAGGCGAGGGTGGTCGGACCGTAGCGCCGGCCCCGCAGTCGCTCGGGGAACCAAACTCCCGAGTTCTTTGCAGCGACGGCAGAGCTGACTACCCCCGGGGAGGAGTGGTGCTTCTTTCCTCATGGGCGGGCTGTAGACCACTCTCCTCTTGAGCAGGGCCGCCCCCCGAGTTACTGTTAATCCCAACGTGAACATAGGGAACGCCCCGGGCATCTCTTCGGCATTGGCTTGCCGCCGGCGTCCGCCCCGGGCGCCAGGGAACAAACCCCCTGACGGAGATCAAGATCATGGGTACGGTGAATCATTCTTCTCGCCAGGTCGGTGACGAGAATGCGGTCTTGCGCAGCATCCTGGAGGGAACCGCGTCCGAGACCGGAGAGCGTTTCTTCGCGGCCCTGGTGAAGCATCTGGCGGCGGCGCTCTCCACCCAAGGGGCCTGGGTGACCGAGTATCTCGATGAGTCTCACCGTCTTCGCTCACTCGCCTTCTGGTTGGGAGGCCAGTTCAGGCCCAACGCCGAGTACGACATTGTCGGAACGCCGTGCGGGAAGGTCATCGAGGACAGCACCCTGGTGCATTTCGAAAACAACCTGGCGGACCTGTTTCCAAATGAGAGCGACCTGAAGGACATGGGTGCGGTAAGCTATCTGGGCGTTCCGCTCAAGGATCTCCAGGGGAGAATCCTCGGCCACCTTGCCGTAGTTGACAGTCGCCCCATGCCTGACGAGTCCCGGATACTTGGGGTCTTTCAGATCTTTGCGTCCCGAGCGGCTGCGGAGCTGCAACGGCTTCGGGCTGAGTCAGAGGTGCGGAAGAGCGAAGAAAAGTATCGCCGTATCGTGGAAACTGCCGGGGAAGGTTTCATACTGATCGATGGGAAGCTCAACATTACGGACACAAATGAGACGTTGTGTCGACTAACCGGCTATCGCCGGGAGGAGGTTCTGGGCAGAAAAGCGTTTGCGTTCCTGACCGAGGAATTCAGCCATTACCTGGTGACTGGAGGAAAGGAGATTTTGTCCAGACCGTATCGCGAGTTTGAGGCCACAGTCGTCGCCAAAGATGGCCGTCAAGTCCCGGTGCTGGTGCATAGCAACACCCTGACCGACGACAAGGGAGTTGTCATCGGCAACATGGCTCTGGTGACCGACATGAGCGAACACAAGAAGTCTCTGGCCCTCGCCGCCGAGGTCCAGAAGAGTCTTCTTCCCCATGGGAGCCTGACGGTTCCCGGGCTTGACGTGGCCGGAAAGATCGTCACCTGCGACGAGATCGGCGGTGATTATTTTGATTTCTTGCACGACATGGAATGCCCAACCGATTCCTTTGGGATTGTTGTTGGAGATGTCACCGGCCACGGGGTGGATGCGGCGCTCATCATGACGACAGCGCGGGCCTTTCTCCGAATGCGGGCCTCCCAGTGTGGGAGCATCGCCCAGATCATCAGCGAAATGAATCGTCATCTGGCACAGGACATTCTCGCTACCGGGAGGTTCGTCACGTTGTTCTACATGACCATTGACCCGCGGCAAAAATGCCTGCGTTGGGTGAGAGCCGGTCACGATCCCGCCATTCTCTATGACCCGGATCGGGACGTGTTCGAGGAACTGAGGGGGACCGGGATAGCGCTAGGCGTAGACAAGGACCTTCAATACCAGGAAAACCTGAAACCGAATCTTAAGAACGGGCAAATTGTCGCAATCGGGACGGACGGCGTTTGGGAGGCGTTCAACAAGCACGGCGAGATGTATGGCAAGGAGCGATTTCGGCAGATTGTCCGCCAGAATGCGAGGGCTGAGGCGAGGCACATCCTGGATCAGGTCTACGATGATTTGGCCCGATTCACGGCCGGGGTCAAACGGGAGGACGATATTACGCTGGTCGTTGCGAAGTTTGACGGAGAATCATGATTGGTTTGCGTGGATTCCTGCCTGCCGAAGCCTGTGGAGGAGCTACCTTCCCAGGCGGCACAGGCGATGTTGATGCTGCAGGGCGGCCTGGAGAGCCCCCGTGGCGAGACGGAGGAGACCTGATGACAGTCGTTTCTGTGTGTTTGCTCCCGGTGGTCTGTTCATGAGATAATCCTTTCCCATCTCAGGCCTGTCCTGATGGAGGACAACCCGTTGTTGCCCCATGGGTAGCGAGAGGAGCCCCGCGATGAAAGGCACAGCCCTGGCTCTGGTGGCCTCGTTGTTCATGGCGCTCGCCCCGACTTCTGTTTCTGCGCAGCAGCAACCGACGGTGCCCGGGCAGCCGACCCCGTGGCCGTCCCGCAGCTACATCCAAATGGGAGAGCCTGGGTACGAATTTACTTCCCTACCGAATGGGAAGACGAGGGTTTCCTGGAAGGTGGATATCTCCAACACGGCTGGCCGATACCAGTTGCTCGAGGTCCAGATACGATTCTTCGATGACAAGCACGCGCAAGTTCTCGAAGATACTATAAAGAGGGTGTACGTTGGCGCCGCCTCTACGGTCACCGCTTCCCACGAAACCCTTACGGATGGAAAGACGGCAAGCAGCATCCGCACGGCGGAAGTCTCCGCCAGGCAGACCGGCAAAGCGCAGCGTTCCGCTCCGGCCGCGAAAACGCTTGGATCTTCCTAGGCGACGGAGACGGGCCGTCCGTGAGAGCGTGATTCTTCAGGAGACGAGAGCCGCTTCCCCGAGCAGAGCGTTCCCGCAGGAGGTTATCAAGGGAAAGGATGGAGGCGTTGCTTTTCCTTGGGCGTGACTCTCTCTACGCGCAGCGCATTTTCCACCTGACAAGAGGAATGTTTTTTGCTAAGGTGGCTGTCGGCACGAAGGGTGACAGGTTATCCTTCTAGAAGCGGTGCGCATTAGTGATTGTAATGGAGACGGGGGCACGGAACGTACGGGCCGGTCCGTCCTGAAACGGACAAACACCAACGAGAGGACCACCAGTGAAAAATTCTCCCCACTCGTTCCATATACCAGTCATGGGTACCGGGTTCACCATTGATACCCCGCTCCGGGTCGCCAGGTATGGCATCTCCTCGGTGATCTCTCTGGTGGACGACATTCTTATCGAACAGATGCGGAAGTTCTACTGTGAGAAGCACGGCATGCCGTATGAGGAGATCACGAACAGCTCCCCCGATGCTCGCGCCCGCCGCATCACCGCGTACCTGAACCTGGTAGACCATCTGGTGCGGCACCAGGTCGAGAGCCTGCAAGCGTCGCCGTTCGAGAAGGGCAGTGAGATCACCCGCTATTACGAAATGTTGCCGGAGACGCCCCTCAAGAGAGCCTACGAGGAGATGCTCGCCACCTCCGACCCGGCTGAAAAATATCGGCGGCAGGAGATGCTTCGCCTCGAGGCCGTCCCGGGCAGCATCGACGTGAACATCATGACGAAGGTCGACCGCGATGCCTACCTCGACGGGAAGAAGCTACCGCCCGAGTTCGCCGACGCCATGGCCGCTCTCCGTGGCTATGCCAACAGCACCCTGTGCTCATCGGTTGTCTTCTCGGCAGGTATCAATCAGCGACTTTACACGTACACTGCGACATTTAAAGACTTTCTCCCTGGAGATAACGGGCAGCTCAAGAAAAAGATAGTCCTCAAGGTGAGCGATTACCGGTCCGCCTTGGTTCAGGGGAAGTTCCTCGCCAAGCGGGGCCTTTGGGTTTCCGAGTATCGTATTGAGTCAGGCCTCAATTGCGGCGGGCACGCCTTCCCCACTGACGGCTATCTGCTGGGCCCGGTCCTGGAGGAGTTCAAGGAGAAACGCCAGGAGCTTATCAGGTCGCTTCACCCCATCTACGTGGAGGCTCTCAAGACTCGCGGCTGGCCGGTGCAGGATGTGGACTTCGGGGCACGAGTCACGGTGCAAGGCGGCATCGGGACCGCTGGGGAGAATTCCTTCCTCCTCACCTATTACCGGGTTGACGGAACCGGCTGGGCGACCCCCTTCCTGCTCGTACCGGAAGTGACCAATGTGGACGCGGCCCATCTCCAGAAACTCCTGAACGCCGCAGACGGAGAAGTTTACCTAAGCGACAGCTCACCACTCGGCATCCCCTTCTGGAATCTCCGTAACTCAGCGAGCGAGGAATCCCGTCGTCAGAAGATTCTCCTGGACAAGCCCGGCAGCCCGTGTCCGAAAAGGTTCGCGGCATTCAGTACCGAATTCACCGAGACTCCCACCTGCATAGCCTCGCGGGTCTATGTGAAGCTGAAGCTCGAGCACCTGGCAGAGGAGGATCTCTCCCCTGAGCAACGCGCCGCTGCCGAAGAAGGCGTGCTCGGCAAGGCTTGCATTTGTCATGATCTCGCCGGGAGCACAACGCTGAAGTACAACATCAACCCTGGGGCTACGCCGGCCGTATGCCCCGGGCCAAATATTGTGAACTTCAAGAAGCTTGCTACACTGGAAGAAATGGTGGCCCACATCTATGGCAGGCTGTCCCTCATTGCGAATACCGAGCGCCCGCACATGTTCATCAAGGAGCTCATGCTTTACATCGACTACCTCCGCAATGAGGCCAGGAGGGTCTCGTTGAAACTATCTCCCCGCTCACCGGGTTACTTTGACAACTTTAGGAAGAACCTCGTGTCCGGGATCGACTATTACCAGCGCCTCGCCTTCGAGTTTATCGAGGAACAGAGGGCGCGGTTCCTAGAAGACCTCCAGACCCTGCGCAATCAGGTCGAGCACCTGCCTCTTTTCGATCACGCCTGATGGGGAAGATACGGTCGCGGGCAGGGCGCGTTTTCGTTGCCCTCGGGATCGCCCCGAGACTTCCCGTGCCTGACACCTGCCGTTGTCGTCTACGACCGGCTCCGGAGAAGAAGCGGTGCCCCTCATGGAGGGGTGCGTAGCTCACCTCCGTGCCCTTGTGGTTGCCCGGTGGCACGACCATCTCCACGACCTCACGACGGTGGCTTAGGCATTATGCGGGCCAGCCTTTTCCGAACCGACCGCGCCTGCTAGAATGGCCTCAAGTAGAGGTCTTCGTCGGGGGAGATTGGTGTCCAGCGATCATCTCGCGTCTCGCTCCCATGAGCATGTGTTTCTCGGCGCCGCCCAACACGCCAACGAGCGACACACGCGCATCGTAATCGGGCTCACCGCGTCGATGATGGTCGTGGAAATCGTCTCGGGATATCTCTTTGGGTCGATGGCGCTTCTTGCCGATGGCTGGCATATGGCGAGTCATGCGGCGGCCCTGGGGCTCGCGGCCCTCGGCTATTTCTTCGCTCGCCGCCGCGCCTCGGACCCGCGGTTCACCTTCGGCACCGGAAAGGTTGGGGAGCTCGCCGGCTACACGAGCGCCCTTGTTCTCGGCCTCATAGCCGCGCTCATGGCTTACGAGTCGTTGCGCCGCCTGTTTCGGCCGGTGGCAATCTCTTTTGATGAGGCGATTGCCGTCGCCGTCCTCGGTTTGGCGGTAAACCTCGCATCGGCGTTTATTCTCAGCGATCCAATCACGGAAGACCGTCGCGGCGACCACGACCGGGATCACAACCTGAGAGGCGCCTACCTGCATGTGATCGCTGATGCCCTTACCTCCCTCCTCGCCATTGTTGCCCTCACCGCCGGCCGCTTCTTGGGTTGGCTGTGGATGGACCCGTTCATGGGGATCGTTGGCGCCATGGTCATCTCCCGCTGGTCCTTCGGTCTTTTGCGGGACACGGGGGGCATCCTTCTCGACATGAACCACAACCGAACGCTCTCCAAGGAGATCCGCCGGCGCCTCGAAGCCGATCCTGGAACTCATCTCACGGATCTGCACGTGTGGCGGGTCGGGCCGGGCCACTGTGCCGCCATCATTTCCCTCGTCACGGCCGTTCCCCGGCCTCCATCCCACTACAAGGACCTCCTCCGGAACCTGGGGGAACTCTCGCACGTGACCCTCGAGGTGAATCCTCAGTGAGGCAAATGAGGGCGGGAC
>JAGFXI010000452.1 GCA_017861095.1 Deltaproteobacteria bacterium
GAGGATCGCCATGGCCTCCGGGGAAATCCCTCTCACGTCCTTCCCCTTCATGACCGACAACCGCTTGAGGAAATGGTCCGCCAGCAGCGGCACGTCCTCGACCCGTTCTCGCAGCGGCGGCAACTCCAGGTGGAGCACGTTTATCCGGTAGTAGAGGTCCATCCGAAATCTTCCCTCTTCCATGAGCCGGGCGAGATTCCGGTTGGTCGCCGCTATGATCCTCACGTCCGCGTGAACGCTCTGCAATCCGCCGAGGGGTTCATAGACCTTGTCCTGAATGAGCCTCAAGAGCTTGGCCTGGATTGCTGGACAGATATCGCCGATCTCATCCAGAAGGATCGTCCCACCCTGGGCGAGGGAGATCCGACCCGGTTTATCACGACGGGCGTCGGTGAAGGCCCCGGCCTTGTAGCCGAAGAGTTCGGACTCCAAGAGGGTATCGGGGATGGCGCCGCAGTTCACCGTGACGAAAGGACGGCCGCTGCGCGGGCTCAGGTTGTGGATGGCCCTGGCCACCAAGCCCTTCCCGGTGCCGCTCTCGCCGGTGATGAGCACGGTGCTGTCGCTCTCGGCAACGACCGGGATCATATCGAAGATGTGCTGCATCTTGGGGCTCTTGCCGATGATGTACTCGAAGCTGTAGCGGCCATCCAGCTCCCGGCGCAGCTGCTCCACCACGCTGTGATCTCGAAAGGTCTCCACCCCGCCGATGACCCTGCCCTCTTTGTTCTTGAGAAGAGCGGTGGAGATGCCGATGGGAATCTTGTTGCCCTTGGCGTTGAGAATGGTGATGGCCAGGTTGGCAACGGGCCTTCCGGTCTCCATGGTGAAGCGAAGGGCGCAGCCCTTCTCGCAGAATCTTCTGACAGGAGCGTCCGAGGGCCTCGTTTCGGGGCACCCCGGTGATCGCCTCGGCGGCTCGATTGAAACAGGTGACGCGCCAGTGCTCGTCGACGCAGAGCACCCCGTCGTTCAAGCTGAGAAGAACTGTCTCGAACCACTCGGGCGTGAGGCGCGGATCCAAGGATTTGCCTGGAGTCCCGGGCATCTTCGTTGAAACTCCTCAAGGTGGGCAGCTCACGAGCAGGCGGAACCAACCTTCCTCTCTTCGGCTCCGGGTATGACAGGGCGATACGAGCGGCTTGGAGAGACCTACACCAACGAGTGAGTGAGCGTTCTTGCGAGGCCTGCAACGCAGGGAGAAATTCCACCGAGTATCTGCTACCCTTTTTTCTAGTATGTTCCTGTTGCCTCAGGTTCGTCAAGTGATCTTTTTCACAAAGCCCTTTGCCCCCTGTTGTCGCGGAGAATCTCCCGACAGGGTTGCAGGAGTGCAATCATCTTAACTCATTGATTTAGCTGCCGATATCAGGAGAAAGCCCTGGAAAGAGCCGCTCTCCTTCTCCCGTCGCCTCTATCGCGCTTCGCATTAATCACATGAAATCAACCATTTAGACTTTTCCACATTCCATGGCACAGATGTTGCGGACTTTGAAGGGCGTAGTGCTGTATTCCATGGAGGGGTTTTTTCCCGTCGCGCCAAGACGTGAGCCCTCTTGCCACGGAGAACGTTGGGTCTCTTTCATCAGCTCGAGTAGAGCAGTCCAAAACTTGGTAACAGACGAAACCGGATAGCAGGCCTTTCCTCCCGTCCACGAGACAGCTCAGAGCACCTTCTCCTGCCGCCGAGAAACTCAACCACTCCTTCTTCCTCAGCCGGACATCCCTCCATGACAACCCATAACCTCATACGAAAGGGGAGGCTATGAAAAAGGAGGCGGTCATTGATCTCGGCAAGACAAGAATCTCGGGAAACCATTCCATCGTCTGGGGAGGTCTCGAGGCGGGCGTCCGGGTGACCACCGCTTACCCCGGCGCCCCCATCTCAGAGCTCCAGGGAACCTACGAGCAGCTGGCGGGAAACCTGCGCAGGGACAATGTCTTCTCCCAGAAGGTCGGCGAGGCGCTGGACAAGGCCGGCTACCAGCTCAGCGCCCACTGGGGACAGACAACCAACGAGCCGAACGCTGTGGGCATGGCCTTGGGGGCGACGATCTGCAAGGGGGACTCCAAGGAACGGGAGTTTCTCACCGAAGAGGAGTGGAGCCTGGTCTGGGGTGACACCGTCTTCGGCAAGGAGGACAAGAAGAGGATCCCCGTGGGTTCACGGGTGATGACCTCCTTCAAGCACCTGGGCGGCAATACCGCGGCGGACGCCCTTCGAACCGCAATGAACGTCATTCCCTACGTTGGGGGGCTCGGCATCGCCTCGGGTGACGACCGGCAGGCAACTTCCTCTCAGACCCAGCAGGACAACAAAGTCCTCTTCGCCATGCACTACCGCATGCCCGTCTTCGAGCTCCACTCGCCTGTGGTCGCCCACCGTACGGTCAGAAACTGCTACCGCCTGTTCGAGGAGTTGGGCACTCCCTTTGGCGTCATCATGAACTACAACCTCGCCTACCGTGAGGTCACGGTGGACCTTACCATGAACCTCGACCTTGAGGCCAACGGCAGGCAGAAGTCGTTCAAGAAAGATCCCCAGTTTCTGGTCACCATAGGTCCCCACATCCGTCCCCGAGAGGCCAAGTGGCTCGCCCGGCTCCTTCCGATGATCCGAAAGAAGATCAAGGAGAACTATGAGTTCCTCGGAAGCGAGGTGGTCCAGTACGGTTCCAAACCCAAGACCATGCTGGTCGTCCTCGGGCCTTTCCGGGAAGACTTCAGGATGGTGGGGCACGATGAGGCTCTCAGGAGACGTTTGGAGAGCAAGTTCGGGGACGTCGTGGCCGTGGCAGGGGATCTGGTGTTTCCCCAGCCGGAGGAGCTCTACACCGAACTCATTTC
>JAGFXI010000015.1 GCA_017861095.1 Deltaproteobacteria bacterium
GAGGCGGACGAGGCGATCATCCGCTACATCCAGCAGCACCATCAGATCGCCATCGGCCAGAACGAGGCGGAACGGATCAAACTGAGGATTGGATCGGCGTCACCGCCGCCTGAGCCGCTGTTCACCGAGGCGAGCGGCAAAGAGATCCTCACCGGCATCCCGCGACCCTTCAGGATCACTGATGCGGAGATACGGGAGGCGCTCAGGGAGCCTATCGGAGTCATTCTGGAGAGCGTGAGAAGGGCCTTCGAGAAGACCCCGCCTGACCTGGCGGCGGATATTTCCCAGAACGGGGTCTGGCTTGCCGGAGGCGGTGCCCTTCTCCGCGGGCTCGGAGACCTGCTGGGCAGAACCCTGAGGCTTCCTGTTCAGGTGGAAAAGGACCCGCTCACGACGGTGGCCCGGGGTGCGGGAATTGCAATGGAGGCTATGGATCAATATCGTCAGGTCTTTATCAACTGAGCCGAAGGGTTTACACTAGAGGCCTCGGGGGCTGGGGACTGGGTGGAGCAAGGCACCAACCGAAGCCGGTCGGTGCGGAAGCTTTTAGGGCTCGGGAGTGAGGGATGGAATTGCGGTTGACTGAGGCTGAGATCGAAGGACGTCTCAACTGCTTCGGTGAGTTCGATGCGAAGGACCGCATCTGCATGGTTCACTGCGCTCTCAGCATCAGCTGTGCCATCGCCAAGAACCGGTACTTCACCCTTCAGCACTTCGAGGATTCCCTCTCCTCCTTCATTCAGTTCGATCTGGAATGACCGCCGCCCCGCCGTGAACGGTGAATTGGGGCTGGAACGGAAACGAGCAGCGGCACGCTCCCCGGCTCATGTTCGATCAAAGATCTCCCTCGAGCCGACGTCGAATCTCGGCCGCCGAGATCTCCTGGATGATAATGGACTTGAGCCGTGAGGTAGAGCCGGTCCGGAGCTCCAGCCGGCCTCTGGGAATTCCGAGTTTCTTAGCCAGAACGGTCAGTAGGCGCGCATTGGCCGCTCCCTCAACCGGCGGCGCCGTTATCCTCACCTTCAGGGCATCGCCTTTGACACCTACCACCTCGTCCCGTGAGGCCCGGGGTTGAACTTTGACCCTGAGAATGACACCATCTTCCGTCTCGTGTAGATAGGAGAACATATGCCGTTCGGATGTCTCGCGGCCGCCCCCGGGAAATGGAAGGAGCCCCCCTCCCGGGCAAAAGACCGCCCAAGGGATCGGCCGGACCATGGGGCGGGATCGGCGTCGGAAACGCTCAGGTCCCCTTTGCGTCTGAGTCCGGCCAGAGGCGCATGTTGTCGATCAGCCGCGCCGGGCCCACGAAGACAGCCAGAGCCATCACGGCGCGGGGCGTGACCTCGGCGAGGTCGACCAAGGCTTCCCCGTCCACCACCTGCACGTACTGAACCTTGGTGTGGGGTTGCGCCTCGATCATCGCCTTCACCCGCTCCACGAGCACCGGAACCCGACGCTCGCCCTTGGCTACCAGCCGCCGGGCGGCGAGAAGTGATTGCGACAGAGAGAGGGCCGACCGTCGTTGATCCGGAGAGAGGTAGGCATTGCGACTGCTCATGGCAAGGCCGTCCTCCTCCCGAACGGTGGGATAGCCGACGACCTCCACTCCCAAGTGGAGATCCCGACTCAACTGTCTGACCACGGCCAGTTGTTGGTAGTCCTTCTCCCCGAAGACGGCTACGTCTGGTCGCACCAGACAGAAGAGCTTGGTCACCACTGTGGCCACGCCGGGAAAGAAATCGGGGGCTGAGATACTCGACCACCACGCGGGTCTGGAACCCCGGAGGATAGATCTCCGAGCCTTCGGGAGTGAAGACCCCATCTACCCCCACCTCCCGACAAAGTCCGAGATCGCGCTCCAGATCCCGGGGATACTTGTCTAGATCCTCGCCGGCGCCAAATTGCTTTGGATTGACGAAGATGCTCACCACTACATCATCGGCGCGGCGCTTCGCCTCCTCCATGAGTGCCAGGTGGCCTCGATGCAGGTAGCCCATGGTAGGCACAAATCCCACCCTTTTAACCAGGCGCCGGCGTTCCTCACGCCACCTCGTCAGCTCGGCGATAGTCCGCAAGACCTCCATGGCTGACTACTCCTCACCCAATATTTCCCTGCCGCGGCCCTCCCGTTGTCCGCTACTTGCTAGGTATGGGCCGTGGGCACGACTCTCTCCCAAGTCGGGTGCGGCGATAGTGTTAGGGCTTGGTAAAGAACTTCACCTTGCTTTCCAGATCAGCGACTCCAGCCTCTTCTTCCTGCTGCATGTCCAGCATCTTGAGGTAGGTCTCAATAGTGGAGCGGAGCTTCATCTCGAGTTGTGTACGCTGCCGCTTGAGCTCGGCGATATCCTCATGGATTTGGGCCAGCCGGTTGTGCGCATTATTGAGAATGCGCTCTGCCTTCACCTCAGCCTCTGAGACCAGCAGTTTTGCCTCTTTCTCGGCGTTTGCCCTCATCTGCTCAACGGCCTTTTGAGCGCTGATAAGGGTATTCTTTAAAGTCTTCTCCCGGTCACGATGCTCGCTGAGTTGTCGGTTCTTTTCCGACAGATCTCTGGCCAAATCGTCCTTCTCCTTCAACAAGCCACTCACAAAATCAGCTATCGAGTTCAAGAAAGCCTCCACCTCCTTGGGTTCATATCCTCGTAGGAAGCGGACACGGAACTGTCTTTGCTGGATATCCAGGGGCGTCAGCTGCATAAGTTGCTCCTTCGTCGGGGCTGGCCGTAGCTCATCTCGCCCTCCTCAATGAGCCAGGCGAACAGCCAGGTCTTGCAAAGAGGCCACCGCGAACCGCTGAAGGAAAACGATGACCAACACCACCAAAAGGGGCGAGAAATCGACGCCACCGAAAAACAGCGGCAAGCGGCGCCGAAGAGCCTGCAGAACCGGTTCCGTCGTATTAT
This sequence comes from Deltaproteobacteria bacterium, assembly GCA_017861095.1. Taxonomy (GTDB): domain Bacteria; phylum Desulfobacterota; class Syntrophobacteria; order BM002; family BM002; genus JAGFXI01. Next base: position 2,913 of record JAGFXI010000015.1, read on the forward strand.
AGAGAAACCGGACAATGGGATTATAGGGATCGGGATTCACCCACGATAGGAGAGCGCGGGCGATAACAAGCCACATGTATACGGTGAGGGCGATGTCAAGTATCCTTGCAAGGGCTGAGAGAAAGTTGCCCACAACGAACATGGTCGCCTCCTGTTCTCGTGGCCCGATTTGCGCGCTAGCTTAACGTGATCACCCCTAGGTGTCAACGACATACAAAAGACATGCCTGCTCAGACCGGCCGCCGACGTTGACATTCCCAAATCCCTTTCCGATAATGATACCGCGGTACGGGGCCAGGGAGCACGGCGTCGCCGCGCCGGGGATGCCTCTCCTTTCCCGAGTGCCTTCCTATTATTGATCTCTGACTTCACTCGGCGCACACCACCATCCCATTCCAGACACGAGGAGTACGGTTATGTCTGTAGCCAGGAACGTGGGGTTCATCGGAGCCGGGAACATGGGTGAGGCCCTCATCAAGGGACTCGTTACCTCGGGCCGCCTGAAGGCGGACCAGATCAGGGTGAGCGACGTCGATACAACCCGACTCCGCTCCGTCGAGGCCACCTACAAGGTCCTTACTGCGGCCGGGAACAGCCCCCTTGCCCGAGGCGCAGAGGTGATCATCTTGGCGGTGAAACCGCACCACGTTGAGGGAGTCCTCGCCGAGATCAGTGGCAGCCTCGATCATCTCCCCCTCGTTATTTCCATCGCCGCCGGCGTGCCCCTAGCGCGCCTCCAAAACGGGCTGGGACGGCCGGTCCCCCTCATCCGGGTCATGCCCAATACCCCCGCCCTCGTCCTCGCTGGGGTATCCGCCATTGCTGCCGGTCCTCAAGCGGGAACAGAACACGTCGCCGTCGCCCGGCTGCTTTTCGAGGCTGTGGGCCGGGTCGTGGAGGTCCCGGAGTCGGCCATGGACGCCGTGACGGCCTTGAGTGGAAGCGGGCCCGCCTACCTTTTCCTGGTCATGGAATCCCTTATAGATGCGGGGGTTCTCCTGGGACTCCCCCGGGCGGTGGCTCGCACCCTGGTCATCCAGACCGCCTTGGGCTCAGCGAAGCTCTTGGACGCCACCGAGGCCCACCCTGGCGCCCTCAAGGATCAGGTCGCCTCGCCGGGCGGGACGACCATCCATGGTCTCGCCGTGCTCGAGCGGGGGGGAGTGCGGGGATTGCTCATCGATGCAGTGGCAGCGGCTGCCCGCCGATCGGAGGAAATGGGGATGAGATGAGATAGGAGAGGAACAACGCACTCCTGACTATACCTTTACCGGATCGATTTCCATGCTAATATCGACCGCCCTGGCCGAATGGGTGAGGGCACCCACCGAAATGAGGTCTACCCCAGTTTCGGCGACTTCTTTCACATTGTCCAGGGTGATACCGCCGGACGCCTCCAGAATGAGCCGTCCGTCCGCCCGCCGCACTGCCTCAACCATCACCGCGGGCGCCATGTTATCTAAGAGAACGGCATCCGCGCCAACGTCGATTGCCTCGTCGAGCTGATCGAGAGTCTCTACCTCCACCTCGATCTTGAGGGTGTGGGGTATCTTCCGCCGTATCGCCGCCACCGCTGGTCCAACACCGCCGACCGCCGCGATGTGGTTGTCTTTGATCAAGATACCGTCGTAGAGCCCGAAGCGGTGGTTGCATCCACCCCCGGCGCGCACCGCGGCCTTCTCCAGGAGCCGCCAGCCAGGTGTGGTTTTCCTGGTGTCCACGATTCGTGCAGACGTCCCGGCGACTCTGTCCACAAATGCTCGTGTGAGGGTGGCAATCCCGGAGAGACGCTGGAGGAAGTTGACGGCGGTGCGCTCGGCCATGAGCATGGCGGAGACGCTGCCCCACATTTCGAGAAGGAGATCGCCCGGGCGAGCATCGCTGCCGTCCTGCTGTGGGATTCCGACCTTCAGGGAGGGATCCACCAGCAGGAACACCCGGTGGGCTACCTGGGTCCCTGCCACAACGAGAGGCTCCCTGGCGATGATACGCGCGCTGCCCCTTGCCGCCTCCGGGATCACGGCTTGCGTGGTCACATCGCCGCTGCCGATATCCTCGGACAAGGCGTGGCGAATGAGTGTCTCTAACTGAAAGTCGATCATCTCTTACCGCCCGCCAGCAAGTTTCACCAGCCGATGAAGTTGCTCCTGGAGTTTCTGCAGCTTGGCACCGAGGCGGTCGGATTTCTCCCGCTCCTTGGCGACCACCTCCGCTGGCGCCCGACCGAGGAAATCTTCGTTGGTCAGCTTCTTCTTGGCCCTGGCCAGCTCAGGCTCGAGCTTGCCGATTTCCTTCTGTAGCCGCCGGGTCTCCTCCTGGAAATCCAGGATCCCTTCCAAGGGGAGAAAGATCTCCAACTCTCCCACAACGGCCGAGGCGGCGAGCCGCGGTCGGTCGCCGTCCCGGCACAGGGTCAGGGTTGACAGCCTGGCGAGGTCCCGAACCGAAGAAGCGTGAGCCTCCAGAAGCTGCAGCGACCCCTCAGGCCCGTAGACCACTGCCGCCAGTTGCGCCGCGGGCGAGATGTTCATTTCGCCCCGGATGTTGCGAACGGCCGTGGTCACGCCCATGATGAGGGTCATCTCCTTCTCGGCCTGAGGAGCGATCAAGGTAGGATCCGCCTGGGGAAAAGCTGCACTCATAATGCTTCCCCCATTCACGGCCAAGTGGTGCCAGAGCTCCTCGGTGATGAACGGCATAATGGGATGAAGGAGCCTGAGAATGGCGGAGAGGGAATGAGCCAGGATCAGTTGGGTGATCCGGCGCCCTCTGGGGTGCTCCCCGTAGAGCACAGGTTTGATGAGCTCCAGGTACCAGTCGCAGAACTCATGCCAGGTGAACTGGTAGAGGCTGCTCGCGTAGTCGTTGAAGCGATACGATTCGAGCGCCTCCGTGCCCTCCCGGATCACCCGTTGCAGCGTGCTGAGGATCCATCGATCGGCCAGCTGCTCCGGAGGGGGCTGAGGTTCATCGAGGCTGGAGCCGTCCAGGTTCATCAGCGTAAAGCGGCTCGCATTCCAGAGCTTGTTCACGAAGTGCCGGTACCCTTCGATCCGCTCCTCGGCAAGGCGGATGTCTCTTCCCTGGGCGGCAAAGGCGGCCAGGGTAAAGCGGAAGGCATCGGTGCCGTAGCGATCCATGATGACCAGAGGATCGATGACGTTCCCCCGAGACTTACTCATCTTTTGGCCTTCCGCATCCCGCACGAGGGCATGGATATACACATCCCGGAACGGTACCTCCCCCATGAAGTGGAGGCCCATCATCATCATGCGGGCAACCCAGAAAAAGAGGATGTCGAAGGCGGTGACGAGCACGGAGGTGGGGTAGAAGCGCTCGAGCTCCGGCGTTTCCACGGGCCATCCCATGGTGGAGAAGGGCCAGAGCGCAGAACTGAACCAGGTGTCCAGCACGTCCTCGTCTTGAACCAGTGTCGCTCCCTTGCAGCGACCACACGCGGCAGGATCGGTAAGTGCCACCACGACCTCGCCGCACTCCCGGCAATACCAGGCAGGAATGCGGTGGCCCCACCAGATCTGCCGGGAAATACACCAGTCTTCGATGTTCTCCAGCCAGTCGAAGTAGTTCTTCTCCCACATAGCGGGGATGATTCTGGTCCGGCCTTCACGCACGGCGCCCATGGCCTCTGCCGCCAGCGGTTTCACCGCCACGAACCACTGTTCCGAAAGGGTCGGTTCGATAACGGTCTTGCAGCGATAACAGTGCCCCAAACGGATCCTGTAAGCCTCCGTCTTCAGGAGATATCCCTGGGCCTTGAGATCCTCTACCACCTTGGTCCGGCAGGCAAAGCGATCAAGCCCCGCATAGGATCCGGCGGCCCCGCTCATGATCCCTCGATCATCGATAACCCTCACCGTGTCTAGGCCGTGCTTCTGCCCGATCTCGTAGTCGTTAGCGTCGTGAGCCGGGGTCACCTTGAGGGCGCCGGTGCCGAACTCCCGGTCCACGTGCGGATCGGCGATTATCGGCAACTCCCGGCCCACGAGGGGAAGCCGCGCCTTCCTCCCCTGGAGGGCGCGGTAGCGCTCATCTTGGGGATGGACCGCCACCGCCGTGTCGCCGAGCATGGTCTCGGGCCGCGTCGTCGCCACGACCAGGCTCTCCTCCCCGTCCACGACAGAGTAGCGGATATAGTAAAGGTGACCGCCGTAGTCCTCCGCGTCCACTTCCAGATTGGCGAGGGCGGTGGTACACCGCGGACACCAGTTGATGATGCGATAGCCACGATAGATGAGTCCCTGCTCATAGAGGGAAACGAAGACGCGGCGAACCGCCAAGGAGAGCCCGTCCTCCATGGTGAAGCGTTCCCGGCTCCAGTCACAGCTCGCCCCCAAGCGTTTCAATTGGTTGATGATGTTCCCACCGTAGATGCGCCGCCAATCCCAGACTCGCTCGATGAACTTCTCCCGTCCGAGCTGGTGTCTATCCAGATTCTCGCCCGCAAGCTGACGCTCCACCACGTTTTGGGTGGCGATTCCGGCGTGGTCGGTGCCGGGCACCCAGAGGACGTTATATCCCTGCATCCGCCTAGCCCGGCAGAGAATATCCTGCAGCGTGTTATTGAGGGCGTGACCCATGTGCAGGTCGCCGGTCACATTGGGGGGAGGGATCACAATAGAAAATGGAGGCTCCGGGCTTGTCTCGTCCGCGCGAAACAACCCTTGCTCTTGCCAGAAACGGTACCACTTGGCCTCTACCTCCTGAGGCTCGTACGCCTTGGGGAGCAACGGTCTCTCCATGGTTTCCGTCCTTCCAATTGGGAAAAGAAAATGGGGATTACCCAGATAACCCCCATTCCTATCCGCCCAGCCTGTGGCAGCCCCCGTCCTATTCCAGGGCGGCCTTGATCTTCCTGATCTCCTCCGTGAGGATGGCTTCGGCAATCGCCGGCAACCGCTCCTCCACGAGGCGGGTTACCACTGCCTCCACCTGCTCCCGGACTAGGGCAGCCAGCTCCTCAGTGTGCGGGGTTGAAACCGGGAGAGGAAGAGCGGCAGCCTCCGGCAATTCCGGAGCGTCCCGCCCCGATCTTTCGAGGTCCGCGAAGAGATTCTCCGGAAGTTCCTCCACAGGAGCAGGCGCCTGGGGCACGGAAGGTCCGGCCGTCACATCTGCCTCCAGCCCGAGCTCGACGAGAAGATCCCTCGAGACCTCGTCCTTTGTCGGCGCTTCCTCGGAAGATGCCTCAACCGCATCGGCGCCATCCTCCTCCACTTCGAGATCGTCAAAAAGGCCTTCAAGAAACTCCTCATCCGGAGCGGAGTCCTCATCGCTCTTAGCCGGAGGACCCTCGTCATTTTTCGCGGAACCATCTTCGAGAAGTTTCGACATCTCAAGCTCGTCGGAGGCGAAGACCTCGGCAAGTTCTCTGTCGGTCTCCTCCTCCCCGAAATCATCTCTTGTCGGGCTTAAGTCCTCCAGCCCCGCTTCAGGTTCACTCGGTTCATCACGGAGAATCGACTCGAACTCATCTTCCGCCTCCCCCAACGCCTCGTCCGCCTCTCGCATCTCCTCTTCCGACGCTCCGGGCATACTTGCCTCGCCCTCTCGAGAGACCTCCCTTTCGAACTCAAGGTCGTCGCCCACCAACTCGTCAGCGGCCTCGAGTTCCTGAGCTGGAGCACCTCCGGATGAGGAGACGCCCTCCTCCACGACCTCTACGAGGTCAATGATCTCGTGTTCCAGATCATCGAGTCGGAGATCCACATGGTCGGAGGTCGCTTCCCTCACGTGCGCCTTCTCGGACGCCTTCTTCGTCGATTTCGAGTCCATACTGACCATTCGCAAGTTAACGAGAAATCTTAAACAGTTACCGAGCGCTTTCTCACATAACATAACGCCTTGGCCACTGTCAAGGGATTTTCGGTGCACGAGCCCGGCCTCCCCGAGGCGTTTACAAAGCTCTTGGCATTCGATACACTCCCCTCCCATGCGGAGGATCCTTTTCCGATATCTGCTCACTGAACAGGCGGCCCCCTTTCTCGTCAGCGTGATGGTCGTGACGTTAGTCCTCTTCCTCGGCAGAAGCATGCGGTACACCCGCCTCCTCTTCTCGAGCCCCTCCGCCGTGGAAGATCTGGGCCGGGTCTTCCTCTATTCCCTCCCTTACTTCCTCGCTTTCGCTATTCCTATGGCAACGCTCCTCGGTATCTTGCTGGCCTTCACCCGGCTGGCGAGCGATAACGAGATTACCGCCCTGAAAGCAGCCGGGCTAAGTCTCTACCAACTCTTGCCCACAGTAGCGATGGTGGCGGTGAGCGCCACCCTTATCGCTCTCACCCTTTCTCTCTTTATCCTCCCCAGGGCCAACAAGGCTCTCAGGTCTCTGCTGGTGGAGATGGCGACCTCCCGGATGCAACTTGCCTTCAACGAACGGGTATTCAATGACCAGTTCAAGGGAATGACCTTCTTTATCAACCGAATCGCGCCGGACGGGACCAGGTTTTACGAGGTATTCATCTCCGACGAACGCGACCCTCGCGTCCAGAATACCGTCATCGCCGAAGAAGGCGCGCTATTGGACAGTCGGGGCCGAAAGGAGCTGGAAATTCGCTTGTTTCGCGGTATGGTCATCCGGGTGGAGAATGAGAGGCGAACTGCGCAAACGATCCGATTCCAGCATTACGACTTTTCCGTTGACCTTGTCTCCCCTAAGGTGGGCATGTTGGGGCGAGGTGAGACCCAGTTTACCCTCGACGAGTTGAACCAGGCCCTGGCTATCGCCAAACCGGGCTCTGCCGAGCATTTTTATCTATCCAAGGAATGGCACAAGAGGTTGGCCATCCCGTTCGCCTGTCTGGCCCTTGGCCTTATCGCCGCACCGCTCAGCCTGCAAGCCGGCACGGCTAGCAGGCTTTCCGGCGTCGTCCTGGGCCTTCTTCTCTTTCTTCTCTATTATGTCTTACTGTCGGGCGCCGAGACTCTGGCCGAGGCAGGACTCTGCCCCGTGGCACCGGCCGTCTGGCTCCCCAATGGATTGTTTGCCATGTTGGCCGCAGTGCTCTGGAGGCGGAGCGTCAGGGAGAGGCCCTTCGTCTTCTTCACCGTCTGCCGCCATCTGGTATCCTCTACCCTCGCCCCCGGAAGAGATCGGCGTTAGAAAGCGGTTATGTCGGTTCTCGGCCGATACATGTCTAGGGAGGTCACCAAGATCGTGCTCGTCTCCTTAGCCGGTCTTGCCGTCATCTATCTCGTCATCGATTTCATCGACAGGATCGACAACTTTCTCAGGGCCCGTGTGCCCTTTCGCCTGGTAATCGAGTACTTTCTCTTCAAGATCCCCTTCATCGTGCAGCAGGGCATCCCCATGAGCGTGCTCATGGGGACCCTCGTCACCCTCGGGTTGCTCGCCCGGACGAACGAGCTTACTGCCATGAGGGCCGCAGGGGTGAGCCCATTTCGCTACTCCGTCCCCATCGTGTTGGTGGCCAGTCTTTGGAGTTTCGGCGACTTCGCCCTCGCCGAATGGGTTGTCCCCTTCATGAGCACTCAAGCGAACCGCATCTGGAACGTGCACGTCAACCGGCGCCCCGCGGAGGGCGGCTTCAGTCAAGAGCGGATCTGGTACCGGGGAGATCAGTTGCTCTATAATATTCGGGTGCTTCACCCGCGACGCCGGATGGCGGAAGGGATCACCATCTACTTCTTCGATGCGACCTTTCACCTGACAAAGCGCCTGGAAGCGCGGAAAGGCTTATGGGACGGGACCGGGTGGACCTTCACTGACGGGTTCCTCCTCGGCCTTGCCAGCGACAGCGACTACACCGTGGAAACCTTCCAGGAGCTGCGCCTGGAGTTGCCTCAGCGACCCAGCGACTTCCAGTACCTGGCAAAATCACCTGAGGAGATGACCTGGGGCGAGCTCAGCCAATACGTGGCTAAGATCCGGCGGGAGGGATACGACGCAACTCGGTATCTGGTTGATCTCGACACCAAGATCGCCTTCCCATGCACATCCCTCGTTATGGCGCTCCTCGGCATCGGCGTGGCCCTGTATCAGGGGAAACGAGGCGGAATCGCGACGGGGGTCGCGGTGAGCGTAGCCCTGGCGTTCGTCTTTGTGATGGTGTTTCACTTCCTCCTCTCCCTGGGCTACACCGGCAAGCTCCCTGCGGTGCTGGCCGCCTGGATACCCAACGCCTTCTTCGGTCTCACCGGTCTCTTCCTGATCGCCCTCGCGCGGCATTAACCCGCATTATGCACGAGACGCCGTAGCGAGAGCGTGGAGATGGTCGTGCCACCGGGCACCCATCCCGCGGCACCGCGGGACTCGGACCTGAGGCGTACTTGTCAGTACGCCGCAAGGTTCGAGACCAGAGGACGCCCGGAAGGACGGCCATAGCCGCGCTCGTAGCAGGCGGTTCGTGCATAATGCGGGTTAAGTCTCACTTTCCGAAGAGCCACCGGAAGAAGCCGCCCTTCTTCTTGGGTTCGGCGCCAGGCTGTTCACCCGATTTGTTGCTGGTATCCTCTCCGCTTACTGCACTCTTTTCCTGAATGGCCTGAGCCTTCTCGATCGCCTTGAGACACGCATCCTTTCCGCCCCATTTCACATCTGCCAGAGCCGTGATGATCCCGAAGGGACCGAAAAGGGCGAAGCCGCCAAGAGCCTTGCCGATGGTGAGCATAGCCTGGGCCGGGTCGAGGGCCAGGGAGGGGTTGGACAGGGTGCCTCCTAGTTTGAGCGGCTTGGCCAACTCGTTGAATCCTAGGGTGAGTTGCGCCACGCCCTTGAGGCCGTAGCCCGACTTCGGGGAGGGCTTGATTCCAATGTCCAATTGCTCGGTTTTCAGGTCCACATCGCCGGCGGCTACAATCGTTGTCTGTTCCGTATCGAGCAAAATTTTCACCCGCGCTGCCCCGTCACGGAATTCGGCGCGGTTCACGAAACACGTGAAGTTTGTGAAGGGGGTCTGTTCCTGAAAGGGGTTGATGAGCCGGAACAAGGTCGCCTGCAGGTCCGAATCCAGGACTCTGAGGTACTTCATTGCCACCTTGCCATTACCCATCAGCAAGTGAACGTGGCCCTTGAGTCCTTCCGCCAAAGTCGCCGGAGAGTCGCCGCTTCCCAAGAGTTTGATGTCCGCATCCAGCGAAGCTTCAAGGTTTCGCTCGTATCGGAGTTGATCCAGCATCGGACCGACTTGTATCTCCTTCATCCGCGCCACCAAACTTACGGCCGCGCCCTGACCCTCCTGACGGATGGCAACGTTAACCTCCCCCGTCCCGCCGCCCATACTAAAGGTGGCCGACTTCACCTCGAAGGCTCCGTCTCTGAGGACGGCACCGAAGTCAAGGTTCTCCAAAGCCCATCGGGGTAGCAGCAAGACGCCCGCCCGAAACTCGAGACGCCCGTCGCCCCGGGTGAGCCAGTCGAAGGGCAGGGGCTCGGTGGAGAACACCCTCTTCTCTTTGCCAGCGGCAGGTACGGGGGGCGCGGCGCCCTCCTCGGCGAAAAAAGGTCGCAGGTCGAGCCGACGGGAGATGAGATCGGCCATTACCTCGGGTCGTTTGCCGGCGGTGTTCACTTGCAGCGACCCCGCCAGGTCGCTCTCCGCCCATGTGGCAATAAGGTCTTGGATTGCGTAGACCTCGGACTCCGGATCGGACACCTTACCCGAAAGGGCAAACGGCCCAGTCACGGCGACCTCCTTGCCCATGACTTTCGCCAGTCTCTCAACCTCCTTCCCCCGGCACCGTACATCCAGATTGAGGCCCCGGAGATCACCCACACTCTGGATGGTCCCCTCCGCAACGACGGCAACCAGAGAATCGGACCCTGCCTGGAAATTCAGCGCCCTGGCTGTCCATTTCCCTCCCGATCTGGCGAGCCGGGCTGTAACGGCCAATGGGCCGAGGTCGGTGACTTTTTTTAATGAACCGAGCACCCCCTCCCCATCGTCCTTGAGCGGCTCCAGGTTTAGCGCCGGAGAGGAGGCAACTACAAAGAGCCGAGGCTCCCCTCCGCCAAGGTCGAGGTCCAGGCGCCCTTTGAGCTTGGTTTTCCCGAGGTCGAGGTCAAGACCGTCAACCCGGTAGAGCGTCGAAGTGGGGCTCACGAGGTGACCGGAGAGGGCGTAGGGGCCCGCAATAGGCAAGGGGTAACCGATCACCTGTTCCAGTTCGGCCACGCTGTTACCCTGCGCCTTCACCTGAAGGTCGATCCCCTCCCACGAGGACAGGTCGCCGACCCCGCCTCGCACCTGCACTTTGGCGAGCTTTGGAGAACCCGTGCTCAAATCGAGCCTTTCCAACCGTGGCCTGTCCGCAGAACCGGAGAGGGTGAAGGTCGCCGAGAGAGGGCCGAGGTCGGGAAACCCTCTTCCTTCCATCCCCTCGACCTGCGCCGCTTGCAGCAGCCCCCCCAGATCGAAGGTTTGAGAGGAAAGGTTGGCGGCGAGCCGCGGTTCTGGCCCCGAGAGGTCCACATCGAGTGAACCGCTCACTTGATTCCGGGCGAGGGCAAGCACCAGCCCCGATACCTGATACCGCTTCGCGGCGGTGTCCATCACTTGGCCTGAGGCACTGAAGGGGCCTCGGACGGGGAGATGATGGCCGGCAATGGCATCTAGTGCAGCCAGGTCGCTGCCGCGGAGGGCGAACGTAAGATTCATCCCACGGCCCGCCTCGAGGTCGGCGACGGAGCCCTGGAGGCGGAGTTCGGCGAGATCCTCCCCGCCCCAGGCAAGGTTTAAAGCGGATAAGGCCACGGGGCGAGAGACACCGGTGATGGTAGCCGCCAAGGTCAGAGGACCATGCAGGAACTTGGGCGAGGAGAGATTCGCTTCCACTCGGGGCCGATTCGTCGCGACATGAATATTCAGGGTCCCGGCGAGCTCCTGTGCGCCGAAGAGGAGTTTGAGACCTTGCACCCGGTAGGCGTCGGCCGCCGGTCCGGAAAGCCGGCCGGAGGCTGCAAAAGCGCCGTGAAAGGGCAGAGAGGGCGCGCCCAGCTTTTCCAGATTGGCAAGCTTGTCACTCTGCGCGGAGAAGAGGAGGTCCAGCCCCCGAAAGGTCGTGATGTCGCCGATAGCCCCTGTGAGACTCACGGCGAGAGAACTCTTGGAACCCGCCTGGAGATTCAGGTTCCTTAGAGCAAGGACCCCGCCGGCGTCCGAGAGCTCCGCCTGCGCGGAGAAGGCTCCCAGTTCCGAAAGACCAGAAAGGTCGGCCCAGGCAGCCGCTTCTGCCAGGGAAGAGCCCTCGATCGCCAGCCTGAAGGCCAACCCCCTGAATTGTTCCGCATCGGCCATCTCTCCCTGGATCGTCACCGTTGTCCCGCCGGCCTCCGCCGTGAGGTTGGCAGGCCATGCCTTCCCACGCCGCAAGAAATTACCGAGAAGCCCGGTAGTTCCTTCAACCGTGAACGCCCGACCATTGACGGCGCCCTGGAGCTGGAGGCTAGCACCTCCGCCGAGGGGGAGCGGGAGGGAGCGGAGGAGATCCACCCTGACCGTCACCGCCTTCCCAGTCCGCAAGTCCCTGTAGGTCAAGCGGCCTTGCGAAATCTGGAGGTTGTCGAAAGCCCGCGCCACTCCTTCCGCCGGCTCCCCTTCCGTACCGAAGTCGAGATTCCATTTCCCCGAGGGGCTGCGTTCCAGGAGGAAGTCGGGCTCGAGGAGAGCGGTCTCCTTGATAGCGAACTCATCCCGAAGGAGCGGCAGGAGCGCGAGTTTCACGGTGAATTCCTTGGCCGTGGCAAGATCCGGCCTGGAGCCCCAGGGGGCATTCTGGAAACTCACATTGCGAAGGGTGAACTCCGGCGTGAGGCCGATCTTGAAGCTGGCGTGGCCCGCAGCGACCAGATCACGGCCGGTGCTCTCCTTCACCGACTTGACCAGCCCGGGGATCAGCTTGTCGTAGTCGTAGGTCGAGACAAACAGGTACACGCCGACCACAAGGGCGACAACCAGTACCACGAACGCCACCAGAACGGTTTTCCACCGCATTCCTTGCACTCTCCTCAATTTGCCTCGACCCCCAGCCCGCATTATGCACGAGACGCCGTCGCGAGATCGTGGAAATGGTCGTGCCACCGGGCAACCACAGGGGCTCGGACCTGAGGCGTACTTTTTCAGTACGTCGCAAGGTTCGAGACCCGAGCACGCCCGGAACGACGGCCATATCCGCGGTCGCAGCAGGTGGTTCGTGCATAGTGCGGGTTAGATATCTTCAGCCCAAACCGGCGAATTTTTATCCAAGGATCTTGGAAAGGATACGCCGTCGACATTGCATTGATCATGAAATCGTGTAAAATCAATCCCCAACAAATCGTATGCGCACATGAACAAACCACACTCGAGCACGTGGCGATCAGAGCGCTGGGATTCCACCCATGATACAGCACCCCGACCGACAGGCTCCTGGTCAGGAGATAACGATCAAACATTCGCGACTGCCGCTCGCGGGGCCCTTTGCAGCCCTTGGGAGGAGCGCCGTCGATGTGATCAACGCCATGGGTGCCGCGACGATCTTCCTCTTCCTGGCGGTGCTCATGATCTTCCGGCCGAAGCAGGTTCCCAAGATCGCCCAGCAGGTTTACTACATCGGCGCGAGATCGACAACAATCATTATGCTCGTGGGCCTTTTCACCGGCATGGTCCTGGGGCTCCAGTCCTACCACGCTCTGGTCAAGTTCGGTGCCCAGGGTGCCCTCGGGACCCTCGTGGTTCTCTCCCTCGTGAGAGAGTTGGGCCCGGTGCTCACAGCCATCATGATCACGGCCAGAGCCGGGTCGGCCATCACCGCCGAAATCGGCATCCAGCGAATCTCCGAGCAGATCGACGCCCTGGGTACCATGCGCATCGACCCGCTCAGGTACCTGATAAGCCCCCGTATCGCAGCCGCCTTGATCAGCTTTCCGTTGCTCACCGCGCTATTCGATCTCATCGGCATTATAGGCGGCTACCTCTCCGGTGTGGTGCTCTTGGGAGTGAACGCGGGCACGTACTTCCATCGAGTCCAGACCAGCGTGGAGTTGAGGGACGTCACCGACGGTTTCATCAAGGCGCTGGTCTTTGCGGTGATCGTCGCCACCGTCTGCTGCTACCAGGGCTACTTCGCCCATCTCCGAAAGGACAGCCACGGGGCCAAGGCCGTCGGTCTCTCCACGACCTCGGCCGTGGTGCT